>JBATKC010000456.1:0-6643 GCA_049669065.1 Gammaproteobacteria bacterium | reverse complement strand
GGCTCGGGCCGATCATCGATCATGCGCTGGGCCAGCTGGTCGGTCTCGATACCGACGCGCGCCGCCAGCTGGCGGGTCAGCAGGTCCCGGTAGATCCCCTCGGGAATCCGGCGCATCAGCGGCCGTGCCAGTTCCGCCATTCGGGCCCGCCCGTCGAGCGTGTCCATGTCGACCTGGGCAGACAGCTGATCGAGGAAATAATCAGACAAGGGGAGCGCCTGTTCGAGGCGGGCCGCAAAGGCATCCGCGCCCTCCTTGCCGACCAGCGAATCCGGATCCTCGCCCTCGGGGAGAAACAGAAAACGGATCTGGTGACCTTCCTGCAGCGTGGGCAGCGCGTTCTCCAGCGCCCGCCACGCCGCCTGCCTGCCGGCGCGGTCGCCATCAAAACAGAAGATCACCGTATCGGTGATGCGGAACAGGCGTTGCAGGTGTTCCTGGGTCGTCGCTGTCCCCAGTGTGGCGACAGCGTAGCGGATGCCAGACTGGGCCAGGCCGACCACGTCCATATAGCCCTCTACCACGAGCAGCCGGCTGATGTCGCGCAGCGCTTGTCTGGCCTCATACAGGCCGTAGAGCTCCCGTCCCTTGTGGAACAGCGTCGTCTCCGGCGAATTCAGGTATTTCGGTTCGCCGCTGCCCATGACGCGGCCGCCGAAGGCGATGGTGCGGCCGCGGGCATCGCGGATGGGGAAGATAATCCGGTCGCGGAATCGATCGTACCAGCCGCCTTGTTCGCGCTCGATGATCAGGCCGCAGGCGGCCAGGCGTTTGATCCCGGCGTCGTCCTTGCCGATCCGTGACAACAACCCGTCCCAGGCGTCCGGGGCGTAGCCGATGCCAAACAGCGCCGCAGTCTCGCCGCTGAGCCCGCGCTGTTTCAGATAGTCAATGGCCGCCGGGTTGTCGCGCAGGCCCTGAGCATAGAATTCAGCTGCCCGCGCCATGGTGGCATAGAGATCATCGCCGGCTCTCGGGCGGCTGCCGCCGGTCTCCCGGGGCACCTCGACCCCCACTTGTCGGGCCAATTCCTCGACCGCCTCCACGAAGTCCAGATGATCGTGCTCCATCAGGAAGCCGAGCGCGGTCCCGTGAGCGCCACAACCAAAGCAGTGATAGAACTGCTTGGATGGACTGACGGTAAAGGAGGGCGTCTTCTCGCCATGGAACGGGCAACAGGCCTTGAACTCGCGCCCGGCTTTTTTCAGCGGCACGCGGCTCCCCACTACCTCGACCACGTCCACGCGGGCCATCAGGTCGTCGATAAAACTCTGCGGGATGCGGCTCACCAGGGACTCCGTCAGCGTCGGGGCGCATTATCGGGACCACGCGGGCGGACCCGTGATGATCAGCACAAACGCCTTCCAATATTGTGTATTGATAGCCCAACTGGCTGGGAAATCAAGGGCTTGCAAGCTCGCCGAGACTGCGTCGGCGCAAAATCGGAGACCGCCCTAGCCGGCGCTGAGCGATGCCTTGACCTTGGCGCTGACCGCGGCCATGTCGGCACGGCCCTCGGCCAACTGTTTTATCTGGCTCATGACCTTGCCCATGTCGCGCATGGATCCGGCCCCGGTGTCGGCGATGACCTGGGCGATCATCGCGTCCAGGTCTGCGTCGCTCATCGGCTCGGGGAGATAATGGTCGAGGAAGCCGATCTCGGCTTCTTCCCGCAGCGCCAGTTCCTCGCGATGGCCGGCACGGTATTGCACTGCCGACTCGCGCCGCTGTTTGATCATCTTCTCGATGACCGAGAGCACCTGGGGATCGTCGAGTTCGATGCGCTCGTCGACTTCGCGCTGCTGGATAGCGGCCAGAGTCATGCGCAGGGTAGACAGACGGTGTTTGTCGCCGGCGCGCAGGGCCTGCTTCATATCGTCGCCGAGGCGTGCCTTGAGCGACATGGTTTGGACTCGATCGGGCTTAGTAGAGGCGCACGCGGCGGGATAGCTCGCGCTGGTTCCGTTTCAAATGCCGCTTGGTGGCGGCCGCCTTTTTGCGCTTGCGCTCCTGGGTGGGCTTCTCGTAGTACTCCCGACGACGCAGCTCGGTCAACACACCGGCTTTCTCGCAGGCACGCTTGAAACGACGCAGGGCAGCGTCAAAATACTCGTTCTCTCGGACCCGTACGCTAGGCATCTAGAAATCACCGTCCTTACACAATCACGCAAACGCCGCCCTCGAGGCGGCGCAAAGAAGCGGAATATTAGCCCCCGACGGGTAGAATTGCAATCCGCGAGGGCCGCTACGGCGGCGAGGAGCCGATGATGAGGGTGTTGGGGATCGAGACTTCCTGCGACGAGACCGGTGTCGCCATCTACGATTCCGGGCGGGGGCTGCTCGGGCACGCGCTCTATAGCCAGGTCGCGCTACATGCCGAGTTCGGAGGGGTGGTGCCGGAACTGGCGTCCCGCGACCACGTGCGCAAGCTGATACCGCTGATCCGGCAGGTCATGGTTGAGGCTGACACTGAGGCCGGCGAGATCGGAGGCGTCGCCTACACCGCTGGTCCCGGTCTGATCGGCGCGCTGCTGGTCGGGGCGGCAATGGGCCGCAGCCTGGCTTATGCCTGGGGGGTGCCAGGACTCGGCATCCACCACATGGAGGCCCATCTGCTCGCGCCGATGCTGGAGACGCCCGCACCGGAGATGCCGTTCGTGGCCCTGCTGGTCTCGGGCGGACACACCATGCTGGTCGAGGTTGCGGCACTCGGCCGCTACCGCGTGCTGGGCGAGACCCTGGACGATGCGGCCGGCGAGGCCTTCGACAAGACCGCCAAACTACTGGGCCTGCCCTATCCCGGAGGTCCCGCTCTGGCCGCTCTGGCCGAGCAGGGCACGCCGGGACATTTCGCATTCCCGCGTCCGATGATCGGCCGTCCGGGACTGGATTTCAGTTTTAGCGGGCTCAAGACCGCGGTGATGATCGCGGTACAGCGGGTCGAGCTCGATGACGCGGGTCGCGCCGACGTGGCGGCGGAGTTCCAGCAGGCCGTAGTGGAAACGCTGGTAATCAAATGCCGTCGCGCGATGGAGCAGACCGGCGCCGGCACCCTGGTCGTCGCGGGCGGCGTGGGCGCCAACCGCGCCCTGCGTTCGGCCCTGAAAGCGGAGGGCGCAAGACGAGGCTGGTCCGTGTTCTATCCTCGCCCGGCGTTTTGTACCGACAATGGCGCGATGATCGCCTACGCTGGTATGCTCCGCCTCCGCGCCGGAGAGCACGCCCAACTCGCCATCGAAGCCCGGGCCCGATGGGCCCTGGAGAGCCTTCGGCCCCCCGGCGAACCCCGACCGGATTGACCAGATTCATGGACACGATCTTCTTAAAAGACCTGCGTATCGAGACCGTCATCGGCATCTTTGACTGGGAGCGGTGTATCCGCCAGACGGTCAGCATCGATCTGGAGATGGCCGCCGATATCCGGCGCGCGGCACAGAGCGACGGCATCGAGGACACGCTGAACTACAAGTCCGTGGCCAAGCGCCTGATCGCGTTCGTCGAGCAGTCAGAATTCGGGCTGATCGAAACGCTGGCGGAGCATGTCGCCCGGATCGTGGTCAAAGAATTCGATGTGCCGAACGTCCGCGTCACCCTGCACAAGGGCGGGGCGGTCCGCGGCGCAAAAGATGTAGGCGTGATAATCCAGCGTAGCCGGGACGATTACGATGACTGAGGTGTTTGTCGGCGTTGGCAGCAATCTAGAGCCCGAGCGGCATCTGCGCAACGCGCTGGCGGCGCTGGCGGAGGCCTTCGGTGTATTGAAACTCTCGCCGGTCTATCGGAGCAGTCCGGTCGGGTTCGAAGGCGATGATTTTCTCAACATGGTGATCGGCTTTGACACCGACCTGAGCATCGAAGGCGTGGTGGCGGAGTTTTGCCGGATCGAGGACGCCGCCGGCCGGGTCAGAGGGGGCGAGAAATTCGGCCCCAGGACGCTGGATCTCGACCTGCTGCTGTATGGCAATGCGGTGCACCGCGCCGGCGAGATCAGCGTGCCGCGTGACGAGATCACACAATACGCATTCGTGTTGCGACCGCTGACTGACATCGCCGGTGACCGCGTCCATCCGGCTGAGGGACGATCGTTTGCCGAAATGTGGTCCGACTTTGACCAGTCCAGCCATCCGCTGCGGACGGTCGATCTGATGTGGGTGAGCCAATGAAGAAGAGAACACGCAAGCTTGGGCTGCTTTATCTCGGCCTGACAGCGCTGCTGGTGTTGACCGCGGGTTGCGGCGGCTCGTCGGGCGGTTCCGGGCCGCAGGCGGCCAACTGCACGGTGGTCGCGCAGAACCAGTTCGTCATTGACGTGATGCAGGACATCTATCTGTGGAACGATCAGCTGCCTATGCTCAACGCCGCCGACTTCGATTCGCCGGAGGCCACGCTGGAGGCACTGCGGGCGCCACAGGACCGCTTCAGTTTTATTGGCTCCGCAGCCGCCGATGATGCCCTGTTCGGCGACGGACAGGTCGTCGGGATCATCGGTTTCAGATCCACGAGCCCGAATCCCGACGAACTGCGGGTGATCGACGTATTCGAGGGCAGCCCGGCCGAGCTGGGAGGGCTGGCACGGGGCGACTACATTACTGCGGTCGACGGCGTCCCCATCGCCGAGGTGCTGGCCGACACCGGCTTCAGCGCCTCGCTAGGCCCAAACGAAGTCGGGGTGACGGTGGAACTGTCGTGGCGGGACGTCGCCGGGCAGGACTTTACCAGCGTGTTCGAAAAAGCGGTGGTCACTATCCCGCCGGTGAGCGCAGTCGAGGTGCTGGACACGCCGACCGGACCGGTGGGTTATCTGCTGTTCCGAAATTTTGTCGAGCCCGCGGTGCCGGATCTCGATACTGCATTCGGCGCGCTGGGTCTGGCCGGCGTGCGCGACGTGGTGATAGACCTCCGCTATAACGGCGGTGGTTTGCTGTCGGTCGCGGAAGTCCTGTCCAATCTGATCGGCGGCGAGATCACCCAGGCGCAGCCCGAGTACACATTCGAATACAACGCCGACAACAGTTTCCGCAACCGCACGGTCTTTTTCCGGGACCGGCAACAATCGCTGGATCTGCGGCGGGTCTTTTTTATCGTCACCGGATCTTCCGCTTCGGCCAGCGAGCTGGTGATCAATTCGCTGAGCCCCTACATCGATGTCGTGCTGGTCGGCGCCACCACGTTTGGCAAACCCGTCGGCCAGCTCGGTTACACATTTTGCGAAAATATCCTGCGGCCGGTGTCGTTCAGTCTGAGCAATGCGGACGGCTTCAGCGACTACTTCGACGGCTTTGCGCCGGACTGCGTGGCGGCTGACGGCCTGGATTATCCACTGGGAGATCCGCTCGAGGCGTCTTTGGCAGAAGCGCTGTTCTATGTCGAGAACGGCAGCTGCAGCGTACCCGCGGTGGCACGCCAGAAGGCAGCGCCGACCGGATTACCCGGCGAGTCCAGACCGCGTTGGCGGTTGTTCGAGGCCGACTGACGCCAGGCCCCGGCGGGTGCCGTCTGCCCGACCCGGATACAGGCTGAGCCGCTACCAGCCGAGGCTGCGGCCGCCATCCACGGCGATGATCTGCCCGGTCACATAGTCGGCGGATAGCAAATAGCGCGCGCAGCCGACGATATCCGCCGGGTCGCCGCTGCGGCCGAGACAGGTCTCGTCGAGGATCTTCTGTTTGCCGGACTCGCTGACGCCGGATTCCGGCCACAAGATTGGTCCTGGCGCGATGCCGTTGACGCGCACCTCCGGTCCCAGATCCCGCGCAAGCGCCAGGGTCAGGGCTGCCAGCCCTGCCTTAGCGGCCGTATAGACCGCATGATCCGGCAGCGGTCGCCGTGCGTTGATGTCCACCATGTTGATGATCGATCCGCGTCGCTGACGCAGGGTCGCCGCCGCCGCCTGAGCCAGGAACAATGGTGCCTTGAGATTGCTGCCGACCAGGTCATCCCAATTCGCCTCGCTGATCGTGCCCAGCGGTGTTGGATAAAAACCCGAGGCGTTGTTGATCAGCACATCCAGCCCGCCAAACAAGGCGCAGGCCTCGTCGACCAGGGCGGTCATGGCCGTCGCGTCAATCAGGTCCGCTTTGAGCAGGGCGACACGTCCGGCACGCCGGCCTTCCAGCTCGTCGCGCAGGGACTCGGCCTCCGCGCGCGAACTGCGGTAGTGGATAATTACGTCGTGTCCATCGGCGTGCAGACCGCGGGCCAGGGCCGCGCCGATGCGACGCGCTCCGCCGGTGATCAGGGCCACCGGGGCGGCGTCGGGCTGGTGGGGAGATTCGGCTGCCATTAGGATTCCTGCTGCGCCGGCCTGCCGCCGGCAGATCGGAATCCATCATACTGCACCATGGCCGCTGAACCGGACGAAGGACGCCTGCAGCAGCCGGATGCTGCGGCTCTGGCGCATAGCGAAGCGCTCTCGGCGCTGATCATGAGCGAGATCGCGGCGGCGGGCG
Organism: Gammaproteobacteria bacterium; assembly: GCA_049669065.1. Classification (GTDB taxonomy): domain Bacteria; phylum Pseudomonadota; class Gammaproteobacteria; order Steroidobacterales; family XN24; genus CAMYOC01. The sequence goes on along the minus strand of JBATKC010000456.1, from coordinate 194 downwards.
GCGCGATCCGGTTCGCCCGCTATATGGAGATGGCGCTGTACACGCCGGGCCTCGGTTATTACAGCGCCGGGGCCGAGAAGTTTGGCGGCGCCGGCGATTTTGTGACCGCGCCGGAGATCTCGCCGCTGTTCGCCCGCTGCCTGGCGCGCAATTGTGCGGCGGTGCTGGATTCCTTGTCCGGGCCCGGTCATATC
>JBATKC010000455.1:0-1929 GCA_049669065.1 Gammaproteobacteria bacterium | reverse complement strand
TGTTGGAAATAAAGACCAACGGCCCGGCCCCGGTGCTGCCGGGGCTCGAACTGGGGTTCCACAATGAGATCTGTTTTATCAATGCGCGGCTGGCGGCGGACAACGCGATGCTGCTGGGCAGTGGCAGTCACCCTCTTTTCGATCCATACACCGAGACCCGGCTCTGGCCGCATGGTGACCGGGAGATCTATGCGCAATATGACCGGATCTTCGATTGCCGTGGTCACGGATGGTCGAACCTGCAAAGCGTCCATCTGAATCTGCCTTTTGACGGCGACGAAGAGTTCGGACGTCTGCACGCGGCTATCCGTCTTATATTGCCCCTGATCCCGGCCCTGGCAGCGAGTACGCCCATGCTGGACGGCAGGCTGAGCGGCTTCATGGACACACGGCTTGAGACCTACAGGAAGAATCAGGCCAGGATCCCGTCACTCTGTGGTCGCATCATCCCGGAGCGCGTGTTCACTGAAGCAGACTATCGGCGCGAGATATTTTCCAGAATCGAGGCGGACATCCGCCCGCACGATCCGGACGGCGTGTTGGAGTCCGTGTTTCTCAATTCGCGTGGCGCTATCGCGCGCTTCGATCGCAACGCCATCGAGATCCGCCTGATAGACATTCAGGAGGCGCCGCTGGCGGACGTGGCGGTGCTGGAGCTGGTAGTGGCCGCGATCCGCTGGTTGATCGAGGTGGCGCCGATCCCACTGGCGGAGCAGCAGCAATGGCCCGAGGATCTGCTCGCGGACACGCTGCTGGAGGTGATCAGGGATGCTGATGGCGCCCGCATCCGTGATCGGGACTACCTGGCACTGTTCGGATGTCGTGAGCGCCAGGCGACGGCGGCCCAATTATGGCGCCAGATAGCGGAGCGCAGCACCGATAGTCTGAGCACCAGCGCGCGAAGCTCGCTGCGTCATATTCTGACCCGAGGGCCGCTGGCCCGGCGGCTGCTCACGCATCTTGGCGATCGGCCCGGCTCGGCGCGCATCCGCGATGTTTATGCGGAGCTGGGGCATTGTCTGGGCGAGAATCGCCAGCTGCCATGATCCGTTGGCTGCTGACCTGCGAGCATGGCGGCAACGATGTCCCGCCCCGCTGGCGCGGCCGGTTCGCAGGCGGCGAACCGATCTTGTCCGGCCACCGGGGCTGGGATCGTGGCTCTCTGGAGATCTTCAATGTGCTGGCGCCCAGGATCGCGGACGCCGCGTTCCCGGCCCGGATCACCCGGCTGCTCGTGGATCTGAACCGGTCCCCGGGGCACCGTCATCTGTTTTCCGAATACACGCGCGGTCTTCCTGCCACGGAAAAACAGGAGATCCTCGATACTTGCTATTTGCCTTGGCGCGGCGCGGTCGTCGACCAGGTGGAGGAATGGTATCGCCAGCACGCCTGGGTGTTGCACGTCTCCGTCCACAGCTTTACGCCAGAGTTTGCTGGGCGGCGGCGCAATGCCGACATCGGATTGCTCTATGATCCGGGACGGCCGCTGGAGAGAGCCTTAAGCCAGCGTTGGAAATCTGCGCTCAAGCAGACTGGGCCTGAGTTCCGGATCCGCATGAATTACCCGTATCGGGGCACCGCCGACGGATTTACCCGATGGCTCCGCCTGCGCTATCCGCAGCGCTATGCCGGTGTCGAGCTGGAGCTCAACGAAGGCACTCTTGCTGCCGACACGCCAGCGGTGGCGGCTACGGTATTGGCTTCACTGGAGCGTCTCAGATCGGATTTCGATCCGGAAGCAGCGCCAGCAGGCTGAGCAGCAGCAGGTTGAGCGGCGGGAACAAACCCAGCGCCAGACTGCAGCCGGCAAGCAGCCGCGGCGAATCGATCTTGTGTTGTGCGACGCGCCAGGTGATCCAGCTGATCAGCAGCCCGAAAATCCCTGCCAGTGTGAGTAAACCGCCCATCGTCCCAGCATCCATACCCATG
>JBATKC010000454.1:0-1691 GCA_049669065.1 Gammaproteobacteria bacterium | reverse complement strand
CGGTTTGCGTGACCCAGGGCGCCTCGAGGGCCGCGGCGAGCGGCGTCAGCCACGGCGCGTAACGCCGCCAGCGCCCGACGCTACTGGCGTAGATCGGCTGACGCACCTGTTCATAGCTCGCGGTCCGCACCAGCCGGCCGCTGCGATGGAAATCCAGACAGGCCTCATCCCAGGGCAGACCGACAAATTCGATCAGCGCCGGCACATGGCTGCCGGGGTCATCGACCAGATGCTCGTAGTCGACCGCGTGAATCGGCAGCGCTAGCTGGCGCTGCCAGTGTTCCATCAGCCGCAGACATGCCTGCTGTTGCAAACCGATGTGACCCAGATCGCGCGCGAAATCCATGCCCTCGCTGCGGAAGTTCTGCTGGAAACAAGACAGACCAGTGTCCATCGGGTCACGCCTGCAGTAGATCACGCGCGCGCCGGGCAGCAACATCTGGATCAGTCCGAGATTGAGATAGTTGGCCGGTAGCTTGTCGGTGATCCGCGCCGGGCTCCTGTCGTGACCGGGCGCGGCCTGCAGATAGGCGCTGGCGATCCGTGCCAGCTGCTGCGCGTCGATCCCGAGCAGACACTCCGGCCAGCGTACCGCCGGTTCCCCACCGCTGAGCTGGCGCGGCAGACGGTAGATGTCGGTACGCTCCCCACCGGCCTCGACACCGGGATGGCTGGCGAGAATCTGCTCGACCAGCGAGGTGCCCGAGCGGGGCATGCCGACGATAAACACCGGGGCGTCGCTGCGCACACCCGAATCGGGTAACCCGGCCAGTCGCTCTGCGGTGAAGAAGGCCATGAGACGCTCGACGGTGCCGCGGAAGCCTGGTGCATCAAAGCGGTTCGGCAGACAGGCGTTGGCGTGGCTGAACTGTCTGAACGCCGCCTCGTATTCACCGCAGGCATCAAACACCTCACCCAATGTGGCGTGGACCGTCGCGCGATCCTCGGCGCCACAAGCGGCAGAATCGAACCCCTCCAGCATGGCCCGGGCCTGATCGAGTCGATCCAGCCGCCGCAGCATGCGTGCGGCGGTCACCACGGCCCAGGCCGGCGGGGTATCGGCCAACAGCGGCTGGAGTTGGTCCAGCACCCCATCGAAGTCCCGGTGAATTTCCAGCGTCCAGATCAATCCCTGTCTAGCGACGGGGTGAGCGGGATCGCGAGCGAGTACCTGGCGGAACGCCTCGGCAGCCGCCTCGTGTTCGTCAAGACCATGCCGGACGATGCCCAGCGCGGCCAGCGCGTCATGGTCCTCCGGCGCAAGCCGCAGATAGCGTAGATAGGCGTCGCGGGCCTCCGCCAGGCGCTGCTCGTCACGCAATGCATCAGCATAGTCCCGCAACACGCCCGGGTCGTCGGGGTCTGAATCGAGCATCGGGCCCAGCAGATCGCTGGCCTCGGCCGGGCGTCGCTGCAGCAGATACAGGCTGGCCAGCATGCGCTGCGCGCGATAGATCTGCTGCGTCGACCCGGACGCCTGCGCCATCGCTTGCCGACAGGCTTGCTCCGCTTCGGCGTAATGACCACGGCCACGCTGTACATGCGCGAGGTTGAGCCATGCGTCGGCCAGGTCAGGGCCCAGTCCCACCGCCGTGTTCAATGCCTGTTCGGCCTCGGCCAGACGGCCGAGATTGTTCAACGCCCGGCCGAGCGCGTTCCAGGCGGTCGCGAGCTGTGGCGAGGTCGCCAGC
>JBATKC010000453.1:0-4489 GCA_049669065.1 Gammaproteobacteria bacterium | reverse complement strand
ATTGAGGGCGTCGAGGAGGCCGGGCAGGGCGAGCCGCAAGCGCCTCAGACCCCGTCGCCGCCGGTCCTGAGCACCGACTAGTCCGCCGTATCCGCCGGGGGCCGTTGGCGGATCGGTCAGAGGGCGTCCGCTCAATCGCCCGCGCATCGCGTGACGGCATGGCTGACACAGCGGGCAGCCGGCCGCTATGGATGCGTCGTGATTCTGGGATCAGGTTTGGCGGACCGCGACGGTCCGGGCGATCAGAATGCGCTGGCGGCCCGGTTTTGCGGCAAGCCGACGGGTTCGGCATGGGTTTCGGCCATATGATCGTGGTCGATGTTGGCCTGGTCGTAGATCAGATCGTCCATGGCTACGATCACCTGGCTCAGCCAGCGTCCGCCCGAGGGGTGGTTGGCCATGGCCACCGCGATATAGCGGCGCCCGTCACGCTCCACGATCGCGCTGTCCGCATGGAAGGTCCGCCAGGTCCCGGACTTGCGCAGGATCTTTGATCCCGGACGCGCGGTATTGAGACCGAGCACGAATTTATGCTTGATCGTCGTGCCTTCGAGGATGGCGCGCATCTGGGCTGAGGCCTCCGGGCTGACCAGCCGGTCGGTTTCCAGCAGATAGTAGAAACGTGCCACTTCGAACACCGTGGCGGCGTGCGAGAGGTTGTACAAGGGATCGCGCTTCCAGGCACCGGCCTTGGCGTAGGCCTTGCCCACCCACAGACCGCCATTCATCTCCGGGTCATAGAGCGCATAGCGTTCCGACTGGAGCACCTCGGCCAGGTAGTCGAAACCGACCCGCTTCAGCATGATCGAGGCGGCTGGATTCGACGAGCGCCGGATCATGGCCGTCAGGTAATTCAGGTTTTCCGCGTTCATCTCCAGCTGGCCGTCTGCGGCCTTCTGGAACGCGCCCAGCAGGATCGCGATCTTGGGCAGACTGGCCGCATACATCATCTGGTGGGCATTGACGGTGGCCACCCGCGGGTTTGCCGGGTCGGTGATATCCACCAGCGCCACGGCCAGTTTCTCGTCCGCCGCGGCCCGCGCCAGACCGATCTGTTTCAGCTTCTCGCTGAGCGCCGCGTGCAGATGCGGTTCGCGGGAATATTTCAACTGTGGCCATTCGACGGCCGGCATCGCGTCGATGCGGCTAACCGCACGGGTCGTGCCGGTGGTGCTGACGACACTGGCCGCGTCCGCGGAAAACGCGGGGACAGCCAGCAGGTTGCCGAGCGTGAATCCGATAAACAGATGCAGGTATTGTCTGGGTTTCAAGAACGCGTCCTGGGAGAGAGGCCCGGTGGTTTTGATGCGTTGAATTGCGTTGCAGTTTATCAGCCGACCTGCGCCGGATACATAATGCAAAGGGATGACCGGTCCGGCAAAAGGGGCGAATCCCGGTATTCCAAAGCCGTGCACGCAGATGCCATAAAATAGATAAAGCTATAATAACCAATAAATTAGAGCGCATTATTAAATTGATATATTGGCTTTGGCAAGGAACTGGATCGCAAAATCGGCGCCCGCTGCGCCGGAGACGACTGCCCAAAACTGCGCAGGAACCCGCGTCTGGCAATCCGTCCGGATGGGTCGGGCGCGGAGCGGGCCCGTGAGTGCGTCGACGCCGACACCCGTTGCCGCGCCCGGATGGCGCACGCTGGCGGCGTTTCTGGCGGTGCCGCTGACCCTGATCGCGCTGTTTTATCTGACCCCGCTGCACACCTGGTTCGAGGACCACTACCGCACCGTGTGGCAGGACTGGGTCGCCGGGCACAGCGCGCTGGCGGTGCCGGTGTTCCTGCTGGTCTTCGTGGGCTTCTCCGCCAGCGGTCTGCCGCGGATCTATCCGACGGTGCTGGCGGGCAGTCTGTTCAGTCTGCCGCTGGCGCTCGGTATGGCCCTGATCGGCAGCACATCCGGATCGGTGATCGCGTTCCGGCTGGCCCGCGGATTCGGGCGACCCTGGGTCGAAGCGCGTTATGGCGAGGGTCTGGGCCGCTGGGGCGACCTGATCAACCGCAGCGGTTTCTCGCTGGTGTTGCTGCTGCGCCTGATGCCCGGGACCAACGCGCTGGTGACAAGCGCGGTCGGCGGTATCTCACGCATCCCGGCCCGGATATTCGCCGCCGCCACGCTGATCGGCATCGCGCCATCGAGCGTTGCGTTCGCGCTGCTCGGGCGGGGCTTATCCAGCGGTCAGCACTGGCAGGTCGTCCTGTCGGTGGCCGCGCTGCTGGTGCTGGCTGTCTCGACATGGATCGTCTGGCGGCGGCGGGGCGCGGGACCGCTGGTTCCCGGCGGCGACTGAAGCCGGGCCTATGCGCCGGCTTTTGCTAGAATCCCGGTTTAGCCCTTGACCCGCCATCCACCGGTCCCCTAGCCATGACAGTCAGAACACGATTCGCGCCCAGCCCGACGGGATTCCTGCATATCGGCGGCGTCCGCACCGCGTTGTTCGCCTGGCTCTTCGCCCGGCGCCACGGCGGGCAATTCGTCCTGCGTATCGAGGACACGGACCGGGAGCGGTCCACCGAAGAGGCGATCCAGGTAATCCTGGATGGCATGGAGTGGCTAAAGCTGCGTCCCGACGAGGGTCCGCTCTACCAGACCGATCGTTTCCCCCGCTACAAGGAAGTGGCGGACAAGCTGCTGGCGGAGGGCCACGCCTACCATTGCTACTGCAGCAAGGAAGATCTGGATGTGATGCGTGCCGAGCAGCGGGAGAAGGGCGAGAAGCCCCGTTATGACGGTCGCTGCCGGGGCCGTACCGAGCCGGTGCCGGGCGTCGATCCGGTGGTCCGCTTTCGCACCCCGGACGAGGGTCATGTGGTGGTCGAGGACAAGGTCTTTGGCCGGATCGTGTTCGAGAATGGCGAACTGGATGATCTGGTGCTGGTGCGTTCCGACGGGGTGCCCACCTATAACTTCTCGGTGGTGGTGGATGACATGGATATGGGTATCACCCATGTGATCCGTGGCGATGACCATCTCAACAACACGCCGCGCCAGATCAATATCTATCATGCGCTGGGCGCGCATCCGCCGACCTTTGCCCACGTGCCGATGATCCTCGGACCCGACGGCAGCAAACTGTCCAAGCGCCACGGCGCGGTCAGCGTGCTGGAGTATCGCCAGGAGGGCTATATGCCCGAGGCGCTGCTCAATTTCCTGGTGCGGCTGGGCTGGTCCCACGGCGACCAGGAGATCTTCAGCATCGAGGAGATGACCGAGCTGTTCGATCTCGAACACGTCAACAAGGCGGCGTCGAGTTTCAATCCCGAGAAACTGTTGTGGATCAACCAGCAGTACATCATGAAGGCCGATGGCAAACAGCTCGGTCTGGACCTGTGGTGGCAGCTCGAGCGGATGGGCGTGGACACCAAGAGCGGCCCTGATCCGGAACAGGTGGCGGAAGCCTTCCGACAGCGCGCACAGACCCTGCACGAAATGGCCCAGTCGGCGATCTTCTTTTATCAGGATTTTTCGGACTACCATGAGAAAGCCGCCAAACAGCACCTGCGGCCGGCGGCGCTGGAGGGGCTTACGCGGGTCCGTGACGGCCTGACCGTACTCGAAGACTGGCGCGCCGAGCCGATCCACGACGTGATCCACAGCGTGGCCGAGAGCCTGGAATTGAAACTCGGCAAGGTGGCACAGCCGATCCGGGTGGCGGTCTCCGGTGGACCGGTCTCGCCACCGATCGATGTGACCCTTGAATTGCTCGGCCGCGAGCGGACGCTGGAGCGCCTGAGCCGGGCCATCGCCTTTGTCAGTGACCGCGCCCGGGCTGCTGCCGCCAGCGGTTGAGGCCTTGTTGACCCCCTCTGGGGCCTTCCGTAAAATCCCCGCTTCTCGTGGGGCCATAGCTCAGCTGGGAGAGCGCTTGCATGGCATGCAAGAGGTCGTCGGTTCGATCCCGTCTGGCTCCACCAAATATCCATCCCCCCGGCCGGCCTGGCGGCCCGAGGGACGACGATTCTCCGAACAGTCCCCATCGTCTAGAGGCCCAGGACACCGCCCTTTCACGGCGGTAACAGGGGTTCGAATCCCCTTGGGGACGCCACTTTAAACCCGGCGCCGGTCATGCCGGCGCCGGTTAAAGTGTTCAGATTCGGGACACTCTCGAGTTCCTCTCCATCGAACGTGGCGGACTCGATGAGCTGGCGGAACACGGCTTTTCGCTTTTCCATCGTTCCACTCTCAATATTGGTCCGCCATTGATTCGCGAACTCGTCGAGTTCAGCGTTCGACATCCCCAGGATTTTCGGCTTTTCCGCTTTCTGGAGATCGCCGAGCTCAAGCCCTAGCGCCTGCCTTTGGTCTTCCAAGGCATCGATGCGCTGAATCAGGGGTCGCCTGTGGCGGACTTCGGTAAGCATGCTGGCTAGCTCGTTGATTTGGCGATCGATACCCCTTAGTTCTTTGCGCATTTGGTTCAATAAATGGCCTTGCTCGGGTTTTTGAGCCTCTATGATGCTTTTCACTTCCAGTCG
>JBATKC010000452.1:0-9815 GCA_049669065.1 Gammaproteobacteria bacterium | reverse complement strand
GCAGTGTGCGGGCGCGGCTGTCGCGGTCACCGGCGTCGCCAGCCAGGCGGCGGATCTCGAGCGCGTTGGGTGTCAGCAGCGTTGCTGCAGGCAGCAGGCGTTTGATCAGGGTGGTGACCAATGCCTCTTCGGCCAGCGCGGCGCCGCCGGCTGCAACAAGCACCGGGTCCAACACCACGGGTATCGCGGGATGCTCGGCGAGCAGATCTGCAACGACTTCGCCGATCTCGCTGTTGGCCAACAAGCCGATCTTGATCGCCCGCACCGGCAGGTCCGCCATGACCGCGCGCGCCTGTTCCGCCACCATCGCTGCTTCCACAGCGTCCACCCGATAGGCGTTGCGTGTGTCCTGCACCGTGAGCGCGGTCAGCACCGGCGCTGGATGGCCGCCCAGCGCAGAGACTGCCTGGATGTCGGCGCTGATACCTGCTCCACCGGAGGGGTCATTGCCGGCGATGATCATCACTACCGGCGGTGGCAGTTTTGCATTCATGGCTGGCAGGGTTCCGGTCGGGGGCTTACGCGTGGGAGAATACGAGAATAACGTCGGACTATCATCGGCAGGTTGAGAAAAGGATTCAAATGAAGGCCTACATGTGCGTCATCTGCGGCTACGTTTACGAAGAGGAAAATGGTGATCCGGAGTCAGGTATCGAGCCTGGCACGCCCTGGGACCAGGTGCCGCTCACCTGGCGTTGCCCCGATTGCGGCGCGGGCAAGGAAGACTTCGAGATGATCGAGATCTGAGGCGGGACCGGTTTTAGTCGGCCGCGCGCCAGCGGTTTACCCGTCGGCCTTTTTGCTCCAGCATCCTGATCAGGCTGTCCTTGCCAACCAGGTGGAGCGCGCCCACCACGACCAGGTGAGTCCCGGGCCGGTCCGCCATCTCGACGATCTGGCCCGCCCAATTCCGATTGCGCCGGGTCACCAGCGCTTCGTACACGTCCGGATACTCAGCGAAATTCTCGCCCATGATCCGCGCCAGGGCCGCAGCATCACCGGCGCGCCAGGCGCGGATCATCGCATCCATCTCCTTCTCCATGGTCCCGGCTTCCTCGAGGGTCTGCAACAGCAGGTCTGACTGGACCCGCTCTGGCATGGCGTCGAACAGCTGCAGCTGGAACTCCATGGTCTCGAGACCGACGATGGGCTTGCCATCCCGGGCCGCCTGACCGGACAGATGCGATTCCAGCCCGATCTGAGGATTGAACCCCATCCGCATCATCTGCAGATTCATGATGGTGAGGGCTGCAAACCAGGGCTCGAATTGCTGCATCAGCGCCAGGTCGAAGCCCATCTCGCTGGCCAGGCGGCTGGCCCGGTCGAAATCTTTCTGGCCCATGACCGAACTCATGCTGCGGCCGGGTTCGAGCGAGCCCATACCGGTGATCAGCATCTGCGCCGACAGCGGGTCGAGGCTGCTGGTGTCGATCTCCATCACCAGCGTGTCGGCCGCTGCATAGGCCGCCTCTACAGCGGCGGGCAGCGGATAATCCTGTTGCCGCAGCACATGGACGGAGCCGAGCAGCAGCACCGTACCCGTCGCGCCCTGATATTCCCAGATCGATGGCCCTTCGGCGCTTGCCGGTGTGGCCAGGACAGAGACCGCAGTCAGCAACAGCAGTGCGATCACGCGTCGGGTACGGAATGGCTTCATGCGCGGGTTCCTCTCTCGGATAGCATGTGATGTAGCCAGGCGATGCGCGCCGATGATTCCAGCGAGGCGCACCACTTGTAGGCCTGGTCCAGGTTCTCGCCGCGCGCATAGATGCCGTGACCGCGGACCATGACCACGGTTGAATCGCTCAGCGCTGCGGCCACCGCCGCTGGTGCTTTGGCGAGATAGTCGGCGTAGTCGATGCTCAGGACCGGCACCCGATCGAAATAGTATTGCCCTTCGAAATCGCCCGGGACGAAGTCATCGCCGTCCATGCTGAGGGCGATGGCGTGGGGTCCATGGCAGTGGATCACCGCCGCCGCCTGTGGAAGAGATTCGTAGATGGCCCGATGCAACGCCGCGTCGAGGGACGCGTTCGCCGGCAGCGCCTGGCCTGTTTCGCAGGCCACCAGATCCGCCTCTGCCAGCGTATCGGCGCAACACCCGCGCGGCGTGATCCAGAACAAACGCGCACCGCCGACCGAAGCATTGCCGCTATGCGAGTCGTTCAAGCCGTGCTGGCGCAGCAGGCGGTAATACTCCACCAGCGCCCGGGGCGGAGCGTCTCGGATCGGATGGTTCACGGCTCCAGCTGTATGACCTGGCTGTCGATCCGGCCGTCGGCCTGGAGCTTGAGCCGGCGGTATCCGGGACCCAGGCCGTCGAGGGCGAAATCATCGCGGCCGGGGGCGAACTGATAACAGGTCGATGGCGTACCCATCAGGCGCAGGCCACCATTGTGCCTATCGAATCCCTGATGCACATGGCCCCAGAGCAGGCCCCGCACCTGATGGTGATCCTTGATCAATGCCATCAGCGCGTCGCTGTCATCCAGACCCACCGTGTCCAGCCAGGCGCTGCCGACCGGCACCGGCTGGTGATGCAGGCACACCAGCACATGCTCGGCGTCGGTATCGGCAAGCTCCTGCGCGAGGGCTTCCAGTTGGTTCTGACCGAGACGGCCGCCGCCACGATCGCCGTCCCAGGTATTGAGCATCGGCAGCAGCCAGTTCTCATGACGCACGGACTCGCAATAGCGGAATGTCCCGCCGGACAGCCCGCGCTCCATCGCTTCCGGGTTGTCGTGGTTGCCGGGGATGCAGAACACCGGCACACCCAGTGGCTCCAGCGCCTGACGCAGGCAGCTGTACGACTCAGCGCTGTGATCCTCGGACAGATCACCGGTCAGCATTATCAGATCCGGATCCCACGCGGCCAGCGCATGATCGAGCGCGCGGCGGAAGCTGCTGGCCGTGTTTACGCCGCGTAGCTCCGTGGCCGGGTCGGCGAACAGATGCATGTCGGTGAGCTGCAAAATGTCGAGGACTGTGCTGGCAGACGTCATGGGCTACTCTGGCCTGGCCGAGGTGCGGCCCTAGTGTACCCTGTGCCAGACGTGCCGGAGAATCCGAGGGGCCTTTGGTGTCGAATCAGACGATCAACGTTACCGACGAGATCTATCGCTATATCCTCGACGTGTCCTTGCGCGAGCCGCCGATCCTGGCCGAGCTCAGGCGCCGCACCGCGGATCATCCGCAGGTAACCATGCAGATCTCTCCGGAGCAGGGGCAGTTGATGGCGCTGCTGGTGCGCCTGTGCGGCGCCCGCAGATGTCTGGAGATCGGCGTGTTTACCGGATACAGCAGCCTCGCCGTGGCCCTGGCCCTGCCGGATGATGGTCGCCTGATAGCCTGCGACGTGAGTGAGGAATACACCCGCATGGCCCGGGATTTCTGGCGCCGGGCCGGCGTGGAAGAGAAGATCGAGTTGCAGCTGGCGCCGGCGCTAGAGACCCTGGACGCGCTGCTGCAGCAGGGACACGCCGGCGCGTTTGACTTCGCCTTTATCGACGCCGACAAGGGCAACTACCCGGCCTACTATGAGCGCAGCCTCGAGTTGCTGCGCCCGGGTGGGCTCATCGCCGTGGACAACACCCTTTGGTCCGGACGGCTGTTGGCTCCGGCAGACGATGACGAGGACAGTATCGCGCTGGCCGGGTTCAACCGCCAGCTGCATGGTGACGCGCGTGTGGATCTCAGTCTCGTGCCTATCGGAGACGGTCTGACGCTGGCGCGCAAACGCTAGTTACGAGGCAAAAAAAGCCCCGGGATCCTCTCCGGGGCCATCGTGTCGGTTTGCACGGAGTGCGGCACTCAGTAACGGTAGTACTCCGGTTTGTATGGCCCTTCGACCTTTACGCCGATGTAGTCGGCCTGAGCCTTGGTCAATTCGGTCAGCTTGGCCCCGACCCGCATCAGATGCAGCCGCGCGACCTTTTCGTCCAGATGCTTGGGCAGCACATAGACCCGCCGCTCGTATTTGTCCGGGTTCTGCCACAGATCGATTTGTGCCAGCACCTGATTGGTAAAGGAGCTCGACATCACGTAGCTGGGATGACCGGTGCCGCAGCCCAGGTTCACCAGCCGCCCTTCAGCCAGCAGGATCACGCGCTTGCCGTCGGGGAAGATGACGTGGTCGACCTGGGGCTTGATGTTGTCCCAGTCCAGCTTGCGCAGGGCCTCGACTTCGATCTCGTTGTCGAAGTGGCCGATGTTGCAGACGATGGCCTGGTCGCGCATCTTCTCCATGTGGCGCATGGTGATGACATTGGTATTGCCGGTGGCGCTGACAAAGATGTCCGCCTTGTCACAGACGTCGTCCAGCGTCACCACCCGGTAGCCTTCCATCGCCGCCTGCAGCGCACAGATCGGGTCGATCTCGGTCACCCAGACCGTGGCGCCGAGCGCGCGCAGCGCCTGAGCACTGCCCTTGCCCACATCGCCATAGCCGCAGACCACGCCGACCTTGCCGGCGATCATCACGTCGGTGGCACGCTTGATCGCGTCGACCAGTGATTCGCGGCAGCCATACAGATTGTCGAACTTGGACTTGGTCACCGAATCGTTGACGTTGATCGCCGGCACCTTCAGCAGACCGGCCCGCTCCATGTCGTAGAGCCGCGCCACGCCGGTGGTGGTCTCCTCGGACAGGCCGCGCACCTCTTCGAGCAGCTCGGGATACTTGTCGTGCATCAGCTGAGTCAGATCACCGCCGTCGTCCAGCAGCATGTTCGGACGCCAGTTGTCGTCACCGACGATGGTCTTCTCCACGCACCACCAGTAGTCCTCCTCGGTCTCGCCTTTCCAGGCGAATACCGGGATCCCCGCAGCGGCGATCGCGGCGGCAGCGTGGTCCTGGGTGGAGAAAATGTTGCAGGAAGACCAGCGGATTTCGGCGCCGAGCTCGACCAGCGTCTCGATCAGCACCGCGGTCTGGATGGTCATGTGCAGACACCCGGCGATACGCGCCCCTTGCAGCGGCTTGTGGCCGGCATACTCTTCGCGCAGGGCCATCAGGCCCGGCATCTCGGTTTCGGCGATGGCGATTTCCTTGCGACCGAAATCCGCGAGACCGATATCGGCCACCTTGTAATCCGGCTTCAACACATGGGCAGTCTGGTTCATTGAGTTCTCCTGAAATCCTTTTGATTCGCGGCCGTGCTGATTATTCAGGCGGCGGCATCTACACGCAGCAGCTCGGCCTTATCGGTGCGTTCCCAGCTCAGTTCCGCGTCCTCGCGTCCGAAATGGCCATAGGCTGCCGTCTTTTGGTATATGGGTCTTAGCAGATCGAGCATTTCGACGATGCCGTAGGGGGTCAGATCGAAGTGCTGGCGCACCAGCGCGATCAGCTTCTCATCGGACACCTTGCCGGTGCCAAAAGTTTCAATGTTGACTGAAGTCGGTTCGGCCACGCCGATGGCATAGGACACCTGGATCTCGCAGCGATCGGCGAGGCCGGCTGCGACGATGTTCTTGGCCACGTAGCGGGCAGCATAGGCGGCGGAGCGGTCGACCTTGGACGGGTCCTTGCCGGAGAAGGCGCCGCCGCCATGCCGGGCCATGCCGCCATAGGTGTCGACGATGATCTTACGTCCGGTCAACCCGCAATCGCCGACCGGGCCGCCGACGACGAAGCGCCCCGTCGGGTTGATATGGAAACGTGTTTTCTTATGGATCCATTCGGAAGGGAGCGTCGGCAGGATGATGGTCTCCATCACCGCCTCGCGCAGATCCGACTGCTGGATCTCCGGATCGTGCTGGGTCGAGAGGACCACCGCATCGACGCCCACCGGCTTGCCGTCCTCGTAGCGCAGCGTGACCTGGCTCTTGGCATCCGGGCGCAGCCACGGCAAGGTTCCTCGCTTGCGCTCTTCGGCCTGACGACGGACCAGTCTGTGCGCGTAAGTGATCGGCGCAGGCATCAACACATCGGTCTCGTTGCTGGCATAACCGAACATCATGCCCTGGTCACCGGCACCCTGGGATCGCTGCTCATCCCGGTCGACGCCGATGGCGATGTCCTGGGACTGTTTGCCGATCGCGTTGAGCACCGCACAGGTGGCGCCATCAAACCCGACATCGCTACTGTCGTAGCCGATATCGAGGATGGTCCGGCGCGCCAGGTCCTCCAGATCGACCCAGGCGTCGGTGGTGATCTCGCCCGCCACGACCACCATGCCGGTCTTGACCATGGTCTCGCAGGCGACCCGGGCGCCGCGGTCCTCGGCGAGGATCGCGTCGAGCACGGCGTCAGAAATCTGGTCCGCAATCTTGTCCGGGTGGCCTTCCGAGACGGACTCGGAGGTAAAGATTTTTGTGTCGGTCATGGTCGATCGAATCCAGGGGCCAAAAAAGAACACGGATTATACAGAGTATAATTTCATCTTTCAGTTCCCAGTACCGGCCCGCGCTGCGGGCCGATGTCTGCAGGAGGACCGATGGCCGCTACCGAGACACCCGTCTGCGATTTTGGTGCCGCCGCCCCGGGATTTTCTCTGCCCGACACGGAGGGCCGGATCCGGACCCTCGACGACTGTCGAGGCGAGCGGGGCACGCTGGTGATGTTTATCTGTAATCACTGCCCTTATGTCAAAGCGGCGCTGGACCGGCTGCTGCGGGATACGCGCGAGCTCGCCGGGCTGGGCGTCGCCAGCGTGGCCATCATGTCGAACGATGTATCCCGGTATCCCCAGGACGGGCCAGAGTCGATGGCCCGGCTGGCGCGGGAAAACAATTTCCCCTTCCCTTACCTGTTTGACCAGAGCCAGTCCGTGGCGCGGGCATACGGCGCGGTGTGTACGCCGGATTTCTTCGGGTATGACGCGCAGTTGGGCCTGCAATACCGCGGCCGTCTCGATGCGGGTGGTGTGCAGACGCCGGCGCCGGACGCGCCACGGGAGCTGTTTGAGGCCATGTCGCTGGTGGCCAGCACCGGCCACGGGCCGGAAAAACAGGTGCCCAGCATCGGCTGTTCGATCAAATGGCGCTAGCGTCCCGGGCGGATTTCGCGCGCACTCTTGCCGCGCGAGTCCGCATCCCGGAAAATTGATTTTTTAACCCTTCCCTGGAGTCGTCATGTCTGACCGCAGCGCCCTCGCCAACGCCATCCGGGCCCTCAGCATGGACGCCGTCCAGCAGGCCAATTCCGGTCATCCCGGCATGCCCATGGGCATGGCCGACATCGCCGAGGTCCTCTGGAACGACTTCCTCAGGCACAACCCCGCCAATCCCCGCTGGCCCAACCGGGACCGCTTCGTGTTGTCCAATGGCCATGGCTCGATGCTGCTGTATTCGCTGCTGCACCTGACCGGCTACGAACTCGACCTTGAGGAGCTGAGGCAGTTCCGCCAGCTCGGACAACGCACCGCAGGCCACCCGGAGTACGAACCGGAGCTCGGGATCGAGACCACGACGGGTCCGCTCGGACAGGGTCTGGCGAATGCAGTCGGCATGGCGCTCGGCGAGCGCACCCTGGCAGCGCGGTACAACCGGCCGGATCACGAGGTCATCGATCACTACACCTACGCGTTCGCCGGGGACGGCTGTTTGATGGAGGGCATCTCCCACGAGGCCTGCTCGCTGGCCGGCACCCTCGGCCTGGGCAAGTTGATCGTGATCTATGACGACAACGGCATCTCCATCGACGGCGATGTCAGCGGCTGGTTTACCGACGACACCCCCGGGCGCTTTGCCGCCTATGGCTGGCACGTCGTGCCACAGGTGGATGGCCATGATCCGGCTTCGATCACCGCGGCGCTGGAGGCGGCCCGGGCCGAGACCGGCAGGCCCTCGATCCTCTGCTGCAAGACCGTGATCGGCTGGGGTTCCCCGACCAAGCAGGGCACCGAGGCGACCCATGGTGCGGCGCTGGGCGCTGAGGAAGTGGCCCGCACCCGAGAGTACATCGGCTGGCCGCATCCCCCGTTTGAGATTCCCGAGCCTATCCGAGCCGGCTGGGATGCACGCGCCGCCGGGGCCGAAGCCGAAGCCGACTGGCAGCGTCGATTTGACGCCTATGCCGAAGCGTTCCCGGATCCGGCGGCAGAGCTGCGACGACGTTGGGATGGCGCGCTGCCCGCGGACTGGAGCCAGTTCGCCGATGCGGCTGTGGCCCAACTGGTGGCCAAGGGCGGCAGCGTGGCGACACGCAAGTCCTCCGAGATGGCGCTCGACGCTTTCGGGCCGGCGCTGCCCGAGCTGATCGGCGGATCCGCGGATCTGACCGGCTCCAACAACACGTTCTGGAAGGGTTCGATACCGGTCACGCGCGAACACGCCGATGGTAACTACTTCTATTTTGGCGTCCGTGAATTCGGCATGTCCGCCATCCTCAACGGCCTCAGCCTCTATGGTGGCTTTATCCCCTATGGTGCGACATTCCTGGTGTTTTCGGATTACGCACGCAACGCGGTCAGGATGGCGGCCCTGATGCGCCGGCCGGTGATTTTCGTCTATACCCATGACTCCATCGGACTTGGCGAGGATGGGCCCACACATCAACCGGTGGAGCACATGTCCAGCCTCCGTCTGATCCCGAATCTCCACGTCTGGCGTCCCTGTGACACGGTCGAGACGGCGGTGGCCTGGCGTCTGGCCATCGAGAGTCAGAGCACCCCGCACGCGCTGGTGTTGTCGCGACAAAGTCTCCCGTTCCAGATGCGCAGCGAGAAACAGATCGCCGACATCGCCCGCGGCGGCTATGTGCTGGAGGATTGCGACGGCGAGCCCGATCTGGTCCTTATCGCCTCCGGCTCCGAGCTCGGACTGGCGGTTGCGGCCGCAGCGGACCTGACGGCAGCAGGAAACCGGGTCCGTGTTGTATCCATGCCCTGTACCGATGTCTTCGACGCTCAGGACCGGGACTATCGCGAGCAGGTCCTGCCACCGGCGATCACGCGCCGCGTGGCCATCGAGGCAGGTGCCTCGGGCCTGTGGTGGCGCTATGTGGGTGAGCGTGGCGCGGTCATCGGTCTCGACCGCTTTGGCGAATCCGCACCGGCCGCCGACGTGTTCGAGAAATTCGGCTTCACGGTCGAAAATGTAAAGAAAATCGTCACCGAACTCGTTTAGACTTTCCTATTCGCGCGGTCCGGGGAGGATCGTCCTTACATCGTCTGGCTATTGTACGGCTCAGGAGGAAGAAGATGGCTATCAAAGTGGGTATCAACGGCTACGGGCGCATCGGCAGATGTATTGTGCGCGCGCTCCACGAGTCCGGCCGGACCGGCGAGATCGACATCGTCGCGATCAATGATCTCGGGGATTCCGCCACCAACGCCCACCTGACCCGGTATGACTCGGTGCACGGCAAGTTCCCGGGCACGGTCGAAGTAGACGGCGATGACATTATCGTCAACGGCGATCGGATGCGTGTGTTCGCCGAACGCGATCCGGCCAAGCTGCCATGGAAGGAGCTCGGCGTTGATGTGGTGCTGGAGTGCACCGGTCTGTTCCGCACCAAGCAGGCGGCCTCGGCGCATATCGCCGGCGGCGCCAAAAAGGTGATTATCTCGGCGCCGGGCGGCAAGGATGTGGACGCCACCATCGTGTTCGGCGTTAATGACGGGATCCTCAAGTCCAGCGACACGGTGATCTCGAACGCCTCCTGCACTACCAACTGCCTGGCCCCGCTGGTCTCGCCGCTGCACAAGGAGATCGGTCTGGTCAAAGGTCTGATGACCACGATCCATTCCTACACCAATGATCAGAAACTGCTGGATGTCTACCACAGCGATCTGCGCCGGGCCCGCGCCACTGCGCTGTCGATGATCCCGACCAAGACCGGCGCCGCGGCGGCGGTGGGGCTGGTGCTGCCC
>JBATKC010000451.1:0-3752 GCA_049669065.1 Gammaproteobacteria bacterium | reverse complement strand
GGCGCAATAATCAAACAGCAGATCGGGCGTGCGGTGAGCCGACACGATCTGCACTTCGTAAGGGACCACAAGCTTGTCGAGGACTGCGGTAGCGTGGGACATCGTGTCCCAGTCCGACTTTGATCCCATGATGACGCCGACCAGAGGTTTCATTTGCGTATTCTAGCAGTGCCAGAGCGTATGCGGCAGCCGTCAGCCTTCGCTATTGTGCTCGTCGTCCGCCTGGCCCAGATCGTTCAGATAACGGAACAGCGCGCGGCCGGCTCGCTTGCGTTGCGCGTCATCGTTCTGGTCCCGGACTGTGGCCGCTAACGCGCGCAGCTCGGACGGATCGGCACCTGTGTCGGCGGCGCAGGCATCGATGGCGGCGGCGCCTTCATCGATAATCCGGTCGCGCCAGCGTTCCAGCGCGTGGAAGCGCTGACGATCACGCTGCTGAAGGTCGGCCCGCCGTTGCAGAAAGACCTGCAACGCCTGTGGCGATTCGATCTGCCGCATCAATTTGCCGATGTATTGACGCTGACGCCGCAGCGCACCGTGTTTCCTGAGTCCGCGCGCAAGCATCACCGCCTCGCGCAGATCTTCCTCGATGGGCGCATCGGCGAGCGCGTCTGCGGGCAGATCGATCAAGACCTCGCCCAGAGCCTGCAGTGCATCGCTCTCGCGTTTGCGCTGGCTCTTGCTCGGCCCCGGCGGCTTTGCAGCCCGGCGCTTCATCCGCGCAGCGAGTCCAGACCCGCGTCCAGCGAGCGGATCAGCAGGTCGACTTCGTCGACGGTGTTGTAATGGACCATGGAAACCCGGATCACGCCATCCCGGTCTGTCAGCCCCAGACGTTCGACCAGTCGCGGCGCGTAAAAGTGACCCCAGCGGATACCGATCTGCGCCGGCTCGCACAGCGGCGGGATCGCCGACGACCGCTGTCCGGTCACGGTGAACGAGATCGTCGGCAGCCGCAGCAGGGAAAGCCGGGTGCTACCGACGATCTCCACATCATCCCGGCTGTCCAGAAAATCGAGCAGCCGCGCGCTCAGCACAGCTTCCTGATCGGCGATGGCCTGCCACGCTTGCGCGCCCTCGCTTTGGCCGCCGAGCCGCTGGCTGAGCTCAGCGAGATAGCCGGGAACCCCGGCCGCGCCATAGAGCAGTTCATACGGGAAGCCGCCGGGCTCGAGCTTGCCCGGGCCGTCCATACCATCCATAAACTGGTGATTGATGTTGTTGAGCACGGCCAGCCGATCGCGACGCGCGAACATTACCGCACAATGGGGCCCATAGACCTTGTACATGCTGAAGACGTAGAAATCGACATCCCAGTCCTTGACCGCCAGGCGCCGGTGCGGCGCATAGGCCACGCCGTCTACGCACACCCGCGCCCCATGCTCATGAGCCAGGGCGGTGATCTCCCTGACCGGTGTCACTTCACCCAGCAGATTGGACGCATGGGTAAAGCACACCAGGCGGCTGCGCTCATTCAACAGGGGCCGCAGATCATCGATCTCGAGGCGCTGGGATTCCGCGTTCAGATGCCAGGTACGCAGCTTGACGCCCAGCCCGGCCAGCCGGCGCCACGGCGTAATATTGGCCTCGTGATCGACATCGGTGACGACGATCTCATCGCCGGGTTTCAGGTCAGCAGCGAGCGCCCGGGCCAGCCTCGAGACCAGGCTGGAAGTGGAGCTGCCGATCACCAGCTCGTCGGCCGCGGGTCTGGCCCCATCGTGCCCGACCATCATCGCCGCCAGCGACTCGCGGGCGTCTTGCAACAGCTTTCCCGCCTCCGCGGACGGT
Source organism: Gammaproteobacteria bacterium (assembly GCA_049669065.1). Taxonomy (GTDB): domain Bacteria; phylum Pseudomonadota; class Gammaproteobacteria; order Steroidobacterales; family XN24; genus CAMYOC01. The sequence goes on along the minus strand of JBATKC010000451.1, from coordinate 1,961 downwards.
GCATAACTGGCGCCGAGCTGGACCGGCCAACGGGTCATGTATTCGCTGACCCGTTCGATCACGCGGCCCAGTGGGACCGATCCACCCGCGTTGTCCATCAGTATCCAGTCCGTCGCAAGCGCCGGGAATTGTGCCCGGACCCAATCCAGAGGCAGTGGCGTCGTCGAGGCCGGTTCGGCATTCATCGTCCGGATCCTGCTGTGCAAAGGGCGCGATGATACCATCAGCCGCCGGCCGGACCCGGCCACCGCTCTGCTAAACTCGCTGCGCCGCGACAACAGGAATTACCCGTGCAAAACGACCCCGCTTTTGAATTCGGAATGACCCGGTCCAGCCTCGAGGGCCTGGTTGAGCAGGCGCTGGCCGATGCGGCCGTCCAGGGTGCTGACCAGGCCGAGACGGCAGCCAGTCTCGGTACCGGTCTGTCGGTCATGGTGCGCCGGGGGGAGGTCGAGACGCTGGAATATCAGCGCGATCGTGGCTTTACCGTGACCGTCTATTTCGGGCCGCGCAAGGGCAGCGCCAGCACTTCCGATCTGGCTCCGCAGGCGATCCGGGAGGCGGTGGCCAAAGCCTGCAGCATCGCCAGATTTACCGCGGAGGACCCGCTCTCGGGGCTGGCTGATCCTGACTTGATGCCAACCGAGGTACCGGACCTGGCGCTCGATCATCCGTGGGCCTTGAGCCCGGAGGATGCGATCCGCATCGCCACCGAATGTGAGACGGCGGGTCTGAACTTCGACCCACGCATCACAAATTCCGAAGGCGGCACGCTGAATAGCCACCGCGGCCTGCGGGTCTATGGCAACTCCCACGGCTTTGTTGGTGGCTATGCTTCCAGCAGCCACAGTGTCAGCTGTGTACTGGTGGCCACTGCCGCGGATGGCGGCATGGAGCGCGACTATTGGTATACAGCGAGTCGCGATCCAGCCACGCTGGAGGCCATCGAGGATGTCGGTCAACGTGCCGCTGAACGGACGGTCGCGCGCCTCGGCGCGCGCAAACTGAGCACCCGGGATGCGCCTGTGCTGTTCCCGGCCGAACTGGCGCGAGGGCTGATCGGGCATTTCGTGTCGGCCATCGGCGGTACCTCTCAATACCGACGCGCGTCGTTTCTGCTCGGTGCCGTGGGTGAGCAGATCTTCCCCAGCGGCTTTCGCATCGATGAGCGCCCCCATCTGCCCGCAGCCATGGCCAGCGTGCCGTTTGACTCCGAGGGTGTCGCCACCCGGGACCGCGTGCTGGTCGATGACGGCAAGCTCGAATCCTATGTCCTCAGCAGCTATTCAGCGCGCCGCCTGGGCTTGAAGAGCACCGGTAATGCCGGGGGCATCCACAATCTGATCGTCGGTCCGGGCCAGGGTACGCTGAAGGAACTGATGGCGGAGATGGGCAGCGGTTTCCTGGTCAACGAACTGATCGGGCAGGGCGTCAATACCGTCACCGGCGACTACTCGAGGGGCGCCGCCGGGTTCTGGGTCGAGAACGGCGAGATTCAGTTCCCGGTCAGCGAGATCACCATCGCCGGCAATCTGAGATCCATGCTGGCCGGGATCGCGCGGATGGGTGGCGATATCGACGCCCGCGGCGCGGTGCGCACCGGCTCGCTGCTCATCGATAATATGAAGATCGCCGGCGACTGATTCCCGGGCCCGGCAGGGAGCCTGCTCACTCGCCACGCTCGATCACGTAAAACAAATCCGCTCCGCTGCGCAGAGCGCTGGTCTCGCCGATGACCACCCACTTGCTGCTCAACATATAGCGCATCCTGTAAGTGGATACCGGCTCGAAAAGGCCCAGCCCATAACTGACGTAAAGCTTGGGCGAGAGATACTTTCCTATCAGCAGCGATGCCTGTTCGCCACTGGTCTCGCCGGGTCCTGAGCCGACGGACAGGTCATCGATCCCCAGCTTCTCGCCGAGCTGTTCTCCGAGCAGAGCGCTGCCGGCCAGGCCCAACC
>JBATKC010000450.1:0-9663 GCA_049669065.1 Gammaproteobacteria bacterium | reverse complement strand
GCGTAGAGGGGATCGTGTGAGGGCTCTCGATGTCCGTCTCTCCACGAAGCTGGCGCAGCAGGAACGCTGTCGCGCGCACCGCCATCTCCTCCATGGGTTGCCGGATCGTGGTCAGCGCGGGCCAGATCTGACTGGCCAGAGGCACGTCGTCGAAGCCCGCTACAGACAGATCTCCCGGGATCGCCAGCCCCATATTATGGGCGGCCCTCATGACGCCGGCGGCCATGTCGTCGTTACTGGCAAATATGGCCGTGGGCGGATCCTCCAGATCGAGCAGACGCTGTCCACATTTTTCTCCGGACTCGAAGGTGTTGTCGCCCTGTTTGACGAGCTTGCGATCAAACTTCAGACCGCAGCTTTTCAGGCCGTCTCGATAGCCCAGGTAGCGGTTGCCGACGGCGCCGTGGTCTGGGTGGCCGATCACAAACCCGATACGTTGATGGCCCATGGAAACCAGGTAGCGGGTCATGTCGGCGGAGACGTCCTGATCGTTGGTGAAGACCGAGCGATGGCGGTTAGAGCGGTCGGCCGGCGCGATGAGCGCGAAACAGACGCCGAGTTTGTCGAGCGTCTTCAACAGCGATTTCATGTCCGATAGCGGTGGGGTGAGGATCAGCCCGTCCACGGATTTGGATCGGACCATCGATGAGATAGAGGCGACGAGCTTGCTATCCGAGTAATCGCAGTTCTGGATGACCAGGTCGTAACCATCTGAACGGCTGGTGCTGAGGACACCGCTCTGGATATTCATCAGATAGCTGGCGCTGAGATTGTCGAACAGCAGGCCGACGTGGTACGAGCGGGTGCCGGCCAGGCTGCGCGCGGAGGCGTTGGGTCGGTAGTCGAGCCGTTTGACCGCACGCTGGACCTTGCGCCGCGTCTCCTGCCGGACGTTCGCCTCCCTGTTGGTCACGCGTGAGACGGTCTTGATCGACACGCCTGCGAGCTTCGCCACATCCTGAATCGTCGCCTTCGCCAAACCGGTGCGTCCCTCTTATTGTTGATCAAACTCTGTCGGCCAATGAGTATTGTTGACAGCGTTGTCATCTGTCAACTGACAAGCCTTTCAGTTGCGTGAAGCCCCTGTCCCGCAGCGGGACGCAAAGCCTCAGCCGCTCCCCGTCGTTCCAGGGCAGGTGTCTGCCGGATGGGGGTCGCTCTCAGCGGCCACCGGATCGGGGCGGAGCCGGGATTCGATGTCGAGTAGCCTCCTCCGGCCGACCGGCGGCAACAGTCGGACTACGACTGTCCGCAAAACAGCTGACGACTGGTCAGCACCAGTTCGATCCGGCGGATGCTCCCGCGGCGCTCAAACAGCTGTCGGGCGATGTCCTCAGGCAAGGCGAGCTCCGGCAGGTCCTGCTCGTCGCCATTCTCCCAGCTTACGGTAATGCCCGGCTCGGCGGATTCATCCAGACGGTAGATTAGCGGCACCTGACACCAGGTAAATGCCAATCCCTTTGCCGGTACCGTCAGCGTCTGCCAGCACCCGTCTACATCGAGGAAACGGAACGGTTGCGGGTCGTCGATAAACTCACGGGCGCGGAGCAGACACGGATCGAACCGGATCGCGCCGGCATGCACGCGCACGCCCAGTTCGGCGAACCGGGTCAGGATCTCTTCTTTCACCTGGCCGGTCATGCCTGGCTGCTGGGCGCCCATATGTTTGGGGGTGTGCGAGTAAGGGTCGGTCGGGAACGCGCCGAATTCGGCCGGCGTCTTGTTAAAGCCGATGCCCTCGCGAACACGGTAGTAAAGATGACCAAGGTGCTGGCATGCGATTTCGTCGGCACCTTGCTCCCGCGCCGCAAAGAAACGCTCCTGGACCGCCAGCAGTAGCTTGGCCACCATATGCCAATAAATACTGCCCAGACCCTCAAAGCCGAACATCCCGCCGGAGCGCCCGGTAAAGGCCTTATGATGGAACACCTGTTCGTAAAGCGCTCGCACCGGTTCCCTGGCTGTCTCGAGCATTTCACCATAGACAGGCGCCAGCTCATTTATCCGGGCGTCCAGGTCGCCGACGTTGGTCAGTTCGGCATTGAAGCGACAGGTGCCGGCGGCGTCTCGTTCTATGACGCGACGCTCCCCTTGCTCAAGCATCCGCTTGAGCAGCGGTATCGCTTCGACCTGCTCGGCGGGGACGCGGTTTTTTTCCAGAAAAGAGGGTAGCTCCCTATCGGGATAGAGCAGGAACGAATGCTGATCGGGTCTGTATACATCGCTGTCGAACAGGGCCTCGAGCAATTCGACCGCCTGGTCCGGCGCGATGGCGCCGGAGCTGAGCGCGGCAACCTGGCCTTCCAGCATCGGGTAGAGCGTATCGAGCTCCAGCGCCTCCCCATTGAGTTCCATCAGGTTGTAGGCATGGTAGAGGCCGTCGGCCCGCCGATTGTTGCGGATGCTGTAGTCGATCGCCGCGAGGGCGTCGTCGAGCATCACGCTGACCACTTCCAGATCTTGCGCTACGGTGCCGGTGAAGGACTCCTGGGCGTAAACGGTCTGGCGGTAATGGCTGGCGGCCTGCCCAAGCTCCACCAGCAACGCGTAGCGCTGGCGGCTATCAATCGGCCCGCTGTCGAACTGCTGACGAGCTTTGTTTAGCGCCGCCGCGGTCTCGGCCAGCCACCGGCTGACCTCCGTGGAGAGGTCTACCGTGCCGGCTTGCGCCGCAAGCAATCCTTGCAGGAACCTGACATAGCGACGCATGTAATACAGGGTCACCATCGACAGTCCCTGGCCGACCAGGGCATTGTTGGCATCGTTCCATTCCGGGCGCTGGGTGTTGAGCCAGATGCCGCCGTCGATCACCAGATTGCCCAGCTTGGCCAACAGCGCCACGAGTAATTTCTCGAGCAGATTTACCTGATAGACCTGACCATCGGCACCCTGCAGCAGCTTGCCGTCGGCGCCGATTTCGCTCACCCGGCGCTCGATCTGCTCGGCCAGATCGTTGTCGTACACGACAGTGCTCTTGGCGTTTTCCAGCATCGCTTCGAACGATTTGATCCGGTAGGGCACGTTGGCATAGCTGAAAACAGGCTGGCGCAGCAACTGGCTGAGGCCGGCGGGGTGAAATTGCTGCGAGAGCTCCAGCAATTTTTGCAGATAGATGATCTGATGATCGCCCCAGTAGCCGATATAACTCCAGGGATCGTCCGGCTCCTCGACTTCCCAGTCGATGCCTTCGTCGGTGATCCGATAGGGGTTATAGCCATCCGCGGTGGAAGCGTTGACGAACTTGGCGATGACATGCTCGGTAAATTCCGGATAGCTGAGCAGCAAGGCTTCCCAATTCTGGAAGATGTCACGCCAGTTGCCCTGGTAGGTCAGCAGATGATTGCCTTGCTCGTCTGTCAGCCGGATCGCAAACTGATTCCATGGTCGGCTGGGGTCGCCATGGCGGCGGCCGAAGGTGATCGGCAGATACTCCAGCGCAAGACGGTCCAGCTGAGGATCCCCCTGTTGCTGGAGATCCGCCAGCAACTGGTGGCATTCAATTTCCTCGGGCAGCGCGTCGAGCAGCGCCTGATGCCGCCGATAGACGCCGCGGTTGAACAGTCTGATGTGGTTGCTGAAGTCGCGCCCGGACACCAGGTAGTGATTATCGAAGATGCCGCCCCGCAGGACGTTGTACAGAACGTTGGCATAATGGTGTTCTGATACATTCTCCTCGGCGGTCTTCTGGAAGGCGTCACCGCCGGCCGTGATGTGGGCTAGCCTGTCGGAGCCCTGTTCAACGGAGCGTTTGATCGCGGCCGCCACCGATTGCGGATCAGCGAGCGCGCGGATCAGATCGAGCGACTCGCTCTGGCTCTGCTCCAGCTCAGCCACCAACTGCCATCGCTGCGTTGATTGCGGCGCCAGATCCAGCGATGCATTGACGAAGTATGCGCCACGGATACCGCGAGTCCGGGTCTCCTGGGTCAGCGCTTCGCCGCGGCGGAATCTGTCGAGTTGTCGATTCGAGAGCAGTACCCGGCGTGGCTCGAGGCCCAGGCAGAATACGGTGTTGGCTTTGAGCGATTCGCAGGGCTCGGCGCGATCAGAGATGCCGGAGAACAGCGTGAACAGCGCCAGACCGGTGTCCGCATCCAGCTCGTTCCACTTGTAGGCGTCGACCAGATAGCTGGAGTTGGTCTGGGTGAAGCGGGGCGTCCCGGCGGGCAGAATATTCTGCAGTCCATCGAGGAGTTCTATCCTGCAGTCGGTGCTGGCCAGATTCTCGAGTTCAGCCTCGCGTACAAAGCCATAGGCGTCGCTGGTCATCCACTGATACCGGAACGCCAGCTCGAGATCGTGGTTGATCTCTTCGAACAACAGCTTGTTGCCCAGCGCGTTCTTGTACAGGTTGCGCGTGGTCGCAAAGCGACGACCCGTATGCTCGGCGTTAAACGGTTCCCAGTCACGCGACTGCCGGTCCCGCTCGACCCGTAGCAGCGTCCTGCTGCCGGTATGCAGAGTGCTGTCGTAGATCTTGTCCACGGTAACGTACGGAAACAGTGCGAAGTCCGGCGACACGCGGCCGGCGGTGAGGCCGCCATTGGATGCGACAAACAACCAGTGATCGTTGTCTGACACCAGATTGATAAAGAACGGCGGCATCTTGTCAACGTTGCCGATCGCGTAGTAGCGCTCGCCGGCCAAGGTGACAAATGCACCGCTGACTTCGCTGGTCTTGGGCGTGGATTCAGGCATGCATGTCTCCGCTCGTCTTCCGCTGAGGCTGTCCGTGGATCGGCGTCGGCTGCCAGCCCCTCAAGCGGACACCAGGCCGGGATAGATTTCCTGCATCAACAGTTTGGGTTTGCGGTCCACCGTGAACAGCCCCCAGTGCTTTTCAGGCTCCAGCGGGTCGGGTGATCCCTTCCATGGCTCGTCAAACGCCTCAAACACAAAGGTGAGGATTCCGGCTTCCCTGGCCCAATCGGTCAACTGGCGACAGTAAATCGCCTGGAATTCCTGCGACGCATTCCACGGTTCGATGCCCCGGCCATTGGATGAAGTGGTCCAGCCCGCTTCGGTGATGACGACGGTTTTGTCGGGGTAGTGTCTGGCAACGCTATGATAATTGTCCCGCGTGTATTCCAGCGCGGCATCGATCGTCAGATACTCCCAGACCGGATAGGTGTGCACGGAGATGAAATCAAGTTCGGCCGCAAGCGTTCCCAGCTTGTAACCCCAGGGCACATAGTTTTCGCAGAAGGTCACCGGCTGCACTATCGCCTGCTTCGTCCGACGCACGTAGTCGATCAGCTTGTCTACCGGCACCATGTGGTCGGTCCACTCCACCGAGGCCTCATTGCCCACGGAGACAGAAAACACGCACTCGGCATAGCGGTTCGCCAGCCCGATCATGCGCTCGATCTCTTCGCCGTTCGCAGTCTGGTTGGAGGCCAGCGTTGCCTCGTCGTAGTCCCCACCCCAGGGGCAGTTCGGGTTGCTCATCTCGGCACGCATCTCGGCACCGAGCATAACTTTGAAATCGAGGCCCTCCTTGCGGATCACCTCGAGCACGATTTCCGCGTGCCGGCTGCAATCGTACAGGCGGAGATAGTCCCAGTTTTCCGCCAGGATGCTTAGATCCTCGCTGACCTGGGCGTAGGTCGGGTAGCTGCCGGTGACGGGAGATTGACCCTCACGATAGCCGGAATAACAGATAGCGTTGCCGTTTTCGAACTGGATTGCTTTGCCGTCTGCAGACGATCGATGATCAGGCATATTTGAGGCGTCCATCCTTATCCCAAAGACCCCAATAGGCGCCGACGTCGCCTTCATCGCCGGTCTTCCAGTCTTCATCAAAAGACGAGAAATAGAAGATCTCGATATCCTCTTCTGCCGCCCACTGATAGGTGTTCAGAAAATATCGGATCGCGTTGGTGTAGGAGGGGACCGCTGCGCCGGTCGCCGAGCCGACATTCGGCCACCCGGTTTCGCTGATGATGACCTTCTTGCCATTCGCGGCGTGTACAGCGCGCCGATACATCTCTTTCATGTAGAGGAGGGAGTACTCTGCCGCACAGCCCTCCCAGAACGGATAGCAGTTGGCGAGAATCACGTCGCAGGCTTCGGTCACGCGCGGGTGATCGACGAACTTGAAGTAGGCGTCCACATAACCGACCTGGACACCCGGAGCGGCCTGTCTGGCTCGATTGACGTAGTCGATCAGCGCCTCCTCTGACAGATCGCCACGCAACAGGACCTCGTTGCCCACCGCGAGGATGTCTGCATTGCCGGCCCTGGCTACTTCGATCGCGTTCGCGAGTTCCTCTTCGTTCTTGTCGTGATCGCCTTCGAGCCAGACGCCGACCATCGTCTTCAGTCCGTTCTCATGGGCGATGCGGGGGATCAGTTCATTGCCGTCGGTACAAGAGAAGGACCGCACCCAGTTTACGTAGGGCCGGATAATGCTCATCCGGGCGACGATCTGGTCTTCACCGATCCTGGTGCCCGGTCCTTGCCCGGTCACATACGGGCTGAATGAGAGTCCATGGATCTTGCCATCGAGGATTCTGCGAAACAGCGAGGTCAATTCCTCGTCGGCGATGTTGTAAGAATCGACCCCGCTCAGCGAAAGACGCCTGCCGTACAGGGACTCTCCGAGATTACGTGACATGCTGTTCTCCCCCCAGGTGCGTCGGTTGGGTCGAAGACCCTGCGCAAACGGGTTGTATTCGATCAAGATTGTTCATACGGATGTCCGGTGCCAGGAAGGGAAAACGGGCGCGACGCGCCGGCTCAGCGTCGACCCTTGATTCCGCCCCCTGTTTCCCACTCCATGTGTCCCGCGAGCGCATCGCAATGCCGGGCGGGTCGGTGAGTACCCGCCCTTTGTTCAGGCAGGTTGGGCGACGGGCTCGTTGGGGTCGCCGCGGCGTCGCTCGAGCTCCCGCCTGATCTCGTGAGCGCGTGCCTCGGTGATCGAGAAGGTCGCGATTGCCCATATGGCGACGCCCGATGCGATGCACGGAACAAACGCATCGAATAGCCGCATCAGGAATATGGTCCTCTCCGTCTGATTACCTTCAAGCGCCACGTCGAAGCCTGTCGCATTCAGCAGGAAACCGCCGGCTGCGAGTGCCGCCGCCATGCCCAGCTTGACCACCCACCAGAAGATCGAGCCATACATACCTTCGCGACGCTCATTCGTTTCCAGTTCATCCATATCGACAACGTCGGCGATCATCGACGGCATCAGCGTAAACAGCCCGCCAAGACCGAATGCGAGGAGCGGCGCCGGCAGCAACAACAGCAAGGGCATCTCCGGGTTGTAACACACCCATTTCAACGCGTACCCGACCATCGAGATGCCGATAGCGACAAAGAATGCGCGTCTCTTGCCGATCTTCGTGCCCATCCACGTCACTATAAATATGACGACAAACGCCGAGATCGCGCCCAGCGTTCCGGCATAACCGGCGTACTCGGCCCCCAGCACCTTATCGCCGCCAAACACGTAGTAGATGATGACGTAGAACTGGAACGACGAGATCAGCATAAAACCGTTAAACACCAGGAAGGTGGCCGCGCATAGCTTGAGAAACGGTTTGAATTTGAGCGTCGCGGCAAAGCCTTTGAAAAAGTCGCGGATGTTGCGGAGCACAGCGGACGTCGCGCCGTTCGCTTCCTCATGGTGCTCTGTCACCTCTGCCTGAGCGATGTGTTTGAAGCGCTCGCGCAAAAATATCGCCGGCAGGATGCCGATGCTGATGGTGACCACCGCGATGATGATCGCCAGACCGGCGGCGCCATCCACCATGTCGTCAAAATATGTCTTGCTCTGCATGAACAACAAGAACCAAGGCGCAACCACGTAGGCGAGTTGGCCGACGAAGTTTTGCACGCCCATCAGGCGCGTGCGCTCGTGGTAGTCCGGGGTGAGCTCGTAACCCAGCGCCACCCACGGTGTTGCGAATACCGTATAGCCGAGGTAGAAGATCAGTGAGCCGAGAAGAAAGTACCAGAAATAGAAGGTCTCGCTCTGGCCCCGCGGCAACTGCCATAGCAGCGCGAAGACGACGCCAGCCACGATCGCGCCGACGAATATGTAAGGCCGGCGCCGACCCCATCGCGACCTGGTGTTATCCGAGATGTAACCCATCAGCGGATCGGTGATCGCATCGGTGAGACGCGGCAGTGCACCGAGCAGGCCGACGAGCGCGGGATTCATGCCGAGGCCGAGGTTCAGCACGATCACCATGCCGCCTATCGCGGCGGCGAGCAGGTTGTTGACGAACGCGCCGAGCCCGTAGATGAGCTTCTGTGCAAACGGAATGCGATCTTCCGGCGCCGTTTCGTAATGGCTTGCTTCGCTCATGGGATCGTTCCGGGCCTGGGAGGCGCTTCTAATTCTTCGCCGCATCGTCCATCAAATTGACAACGCTGTCAATTGCTGATAGAAAAACCCTCCGAACAAAAACATAACGAAAACACATATCCGATCATCACGTTAGGGTTGTAAGCGGCGTTAAATTGGCGCTGCACCGCAACACCGTCACCACTGTTTTGCCTGTGGAAGCGGCATGACTCCTGAGATTCTGGCCTGACATTGATCACCATAGTACGTAATTACCGAGAGTCCGCCATGCAGTCCAAATCTTTGCCCCGCTCAATACGTCTGTGCACCGCCCTCATCGCAGTCCTGGCTCTGGTGGGTTGCGGATCCGGCAACGGAAAGAAGGGCGTGCCCGGGACGCCTCAGCCGACCAAAACCGGAGCACTGATAGACTCAGGGCTCGAGGGGGTCGACTGGAGCAGCACCGGCGGTGAGTCCGGGGTCACCAATTCCTTTGGTGAGTTCCAGTACCGTGACTTCGAATTGGTGACGTTCTCGGTTTGCGGCATCGGCCTGGGCCGGGTTGAGGGCGCGCAGTATCTGACCCCTGTCGAGCTCACCGGAAGCGATGTTCCAACGGATGAGCCTGCTACCAATCAGCTGGTGTTTTTGCAGAGTCTCGACCGGGACGGCGACCCGTCCAACGGCATCTCGATCAACAGGAATACCGCGGGGTGCCGGGCGGAAGACCAGACGCTGGACTTCTTCGACCCGGATTTTGACTCGAAAGTCGGGGCCGTCGTCGCCGCCCTGACAGACGGCGCCAACGAGGTTGCCAGCGAATCAGCGGCACTGCTGCATTTCTATAGCTCCTACAACGAATTCGGCTGCACAGACACCTTCGACTTCGACTTCCCCGGTTTCCCTGCCTGCGGCGGCGGCATCACCTTCAATGTGATCTTCTCGGACGAGTTCGACCAGGACGGCCCGCCCGACCCGGCGAACTGGAACATCGAGACCGGCTACGGCCCCTTCGACGACGGCTGGGGCAACAACGAGTGGCAGCTTTACACAGACTCGTCGGACAACGTCCGGGTCGAGGACGACAACCTGGTGATCCAGGCCCGGTGCCCCGTCGAGCCCTGTGGCGTGCGTGACGGCACGATCACGTCCGGCAGGATCAACACCCAGGACAAGTTCGAATTCAAATTCGGGACGATCCAGGCGCGGATCAAGCCGCCGGTCGGAGACGGGGCCTGGCCGGCATTCTGGAGCCTTGGGGCGGTATTTCCTGAAACCCCCTGGCCGCGGGCGGGCGAAGTCGATTACATGGAGATGCACAACGCCTTCTCCGACGACAAGACGACGCATTTCACCATGCACTGGTG
>JBATKC010000449.1:0-1950 GCA_049669065.1 Gammaproteobacteria bacterium | reverse complement strand
CGGCCGGCCGCAGGGGCCCGCCACGGCTGGTGGGCCGAGTGACCGCCCGGATGGGGGCTGGATATCAGGCAACCGGTGCCGGTCCCGGGCAAAAAAAAGCCGCGACCGAAGTCGCGGCTCCTTTGCTGCGTGAACGCAGCGAGTATCAGACCAGGTCTTATTTGGACATGGACTTCTTGAACATCCGATCGAGCTTCTCGGTGTTCGCGTTACAGCAGCTCTGCGCGCCGGCCGCGGCCTGAGCAGCGCTGTTGGCCGTATTCTGAGCATTGGCGGCCATCCGCTTGGCGTCAGCCGAAGCTGCTTCGGCCGCCATGGCAGCGGTCTTGGCAGAGGAAGCATCGCTGGCAGCCTGGGAAGCCATCGACTTGGCTTCGTCGGCGGTAGCCTGTGCTTTCTTCACAGCGTCGGTGCTGGCGCAGCCGGACATGCCAACCATCAGGGCCAGAGCGGCAGTAAGAGCGAGTCTGTTTTTCATATTCAAATCTCCGATATCGGTATGACGAAACACGAATTTGAAGCGCCGGGCCTGCAGAGACCGGCATTTCGTCGCCGCCAAACTACCGAAACCATGGCGGCTAATCAAGCGAAATCTGGTGCCGGCTGGCAGGGCGATGCATCACGGGCTCGGGCCGGCTCAAAGCGCGGCCGGCAGGACCACTGGCCTGAGCGCTATCTGGTGGACCGATTCAACCGGGGACATGGCCGCCACGGTCAGTCGCTACGCTCGGTCACCTCGAGCACGTGGTAGCCGAATTGTGTCTTGACCGGACCCAGAGGCTGTCCTATTTCGCCGGAGAAAACGACCTGGTCGAACTCCGGCACCATGCGTCCGCGACCGAAGGAGCCAAGATCCCCGCCGCGTGCGCCTGAAGGGCATTTCGAGTGTTTCTTTGCCAGTTCGGCGAAGTCGCCACCATCCTGGATCTTGGAGATCAGGTCCTGACATTCGGCTTCGGTCTCAACGAGGATGTGGCGGGCGCTGGCAGTCGACATGGGATTCTCCTTTCGATGGGCGAAAACGTTGATTCTAACAGTGGCGGGATCCGGCTATCACGCGCTCAGGTGGCCACGCCGGGGATGTTTCAGATCGCGCAGTATCTCCCGGGCCGCGTTGTGTCCCGGCGCGCCGGTAACGCCACCGCCCGGATGGGTACCCGAACCACACATGTACAGCGCTTTCAGCGGGCCACGATAGGCGCCATAGCCGAGTACCGGACGCGCGCTGAACAACTGGTCCAGCCCCAGCGCGCCATGGAAGATATCGCCGCCGACGAGACCAAACTCCCGTTCCAGGTCGGTCGGCGTCAGGACCATGCGGCCGAGGATGCTGGCGCGGAAATTCGGCGCATATTCGGTCACCGTGTCGATCACCCGTTCGGCCGCCTCGGCGCCGCAGGTCTCCCAGGTACGGCCATCCTCAAGCTTCGGCGCGAAATGCTGGCAGAACAGGCTGGCCACGTGTTGTCCGGGCGGGGCCAGGGAATCGTCCATGGTGCTCGGGATCATCATCTCGACCACCGGCCGTCTCGACCATCCATGCTGGCGGGCGTCGAGCCACGCGCGCTCCATGTAGTCCAACGACGGCGCGATCACGATGCCGGATTGATGGCCGGGCTGGATACCCTCGCCGGGCAGACAATGAAAGCGTGGCAGTTCTGCCAGCGCAACGTTCATGCGTAGCGTGCCGGAGCCGCAGCGATAGCGGCGGATGCGGCCGAGGAAGTCCTGATCGAGTTCGCCGGCATCGATCATCTGCAGATAGAGCAGGCGCGGATTGACGTTGGCGATCACCATGTCGGTGCTCAGTTCGCGGCCGTCGGCCAGCGCCACGCCGCAGGCGCGTCCCGCGCGCACCTGAACCTGACTGACCTCGGTGTCGGTGACGATGGTGACGCCCCGGCGTCGTGCCTCCGCGGCCATGGCCTGGGTGATTGCGCCCATCCCGCC
>JBATKC010000448.1:0-12807 GCA_049669065.1 Gammaproteobacteria bacterium | reverse complement strand
GATCGAGACCGCCGCGCGCGAACTCCCGGTCATCGAGGGCGAGGAACAGGTCGGTGATGCACAGCTGAGCTACCGGGTCTATGTCGACGGTGGCCGGCCGCGCCTGATCGAAGAGGTGGTGAACGGGGAATACAGCGCCACCCGTGATCGCTATTACTTTGCCGAGGGTCGACTGGCCTATTTCCATCGCGAAGGCAGCCAGCTGATCGCGATGCCTCCGGATCCGCCGGGTCTCGGCGACGTCGTGATGTTCGTCTCCTTCGACGAAGTCGGCCGTCCGGTTGACCGGGAGAAGCGCCTCAAGGGCCGATCGGCCGAGATCGAATCGTTCGAAATTACCGCGATCTCCAACCGTGCCGACGAGCTGGCACGCGAAGTCCGTCTGCGGCAAGGCGAGCCGTTGGACGAAGGAGAGATGGAAGGCTATCTGGTGATCGGAGAACCGCTGATGACATTCCAGCCTTGCGGCGACCCGAAGATCTACTGGGTGGATGCGGATTCGGCGGATATCAGCGGCCTGCGGACGGACTATGAAGCGACCGCGAATCGACCACTGGAGCCGTTGTACGTCCGCGTCAAGGGAGAATTCGGCGAGCGGATCATGACCGGACCGGCATCCAATTACCCGGCCGTGCTGCACATCGACTCGCACTCAGACCTCAGCCAGCGGGAACAACGCGATTGCCCCTGATGGGCAATATCGCTACCAGCGAGGACACCGCTGAGCCGGTGCCCGCTCCATGGCGGCTCGAGGGCAGTGGCCTGCTGCTGCTGCTGAAGACATCAGCAGCCGCGCGTGATCCGCGCTGGCATGCGATGTCCGGCACAGATGAATTGGCGCGCTCCGGCCTGGGGCTGCTGATGTTCGTCGATTATCAGCGCTCGGACGCGGGCCCCTATCGGGAGCTGTTGTTTATCCCCGGTCAGTTCCAGTGTGGGCAACGCCGCGCCTGGTCGGTGACCCGCATCCTGGTCAGCAGCCAGGCAAGCGTGGCCGGCGGACGTGCGAACTGGGGCATCCCGAAGGAGCTGGGCAAGTTCCGCCTCAGCGGCGAGCCCGGCGACTCGCTGGAGCTTGGGGTCAGCCAGGACGGCCAGCCGGTCGCGGACATCGCGTGGCACAGCAGGGGTCCCGCACTGCCGGTGACCACTGCTGTTGTACCCAAGGCGCTGCGCACCCTGATCCAGATCCTGGACGGGAAGCAATTTCAGCTGGTGCCCTCGGCCAGCGGCCGTATCGGTGCCGCCCGCGTGGATCGTCTTGAGACCAACCCGGCGCTGTTCCCGGCTCTGGATTTACGCCGGGTTGTGGCGGCATTGTCCGTGCCGCGATTCAAGATGACCTTCCCGGTCGCGGATATCAGTCCGTGGCTTCGATGAGCTCATAACTGCTGAGCGTCAGGCTGGCCCGGAGCTTGCCTTGCTTGTGCTGCTCTATACGCACCAGCTGGTAGTCCAGATCGGGCGCGGCCCATACGGTATAGGTCGGATCATCCACCGCCGAATACTCCAGGCGCCTGGCATCAAGACGGCCGAAACGGGTGTCCACGCTCTCGAAACCCAGGTCAAGGACCTTGATCTCCTTGATCCGACCCTTGCCATCGACGATGTAATACAGATCGCGCAGCTGGTCGCGACTGAGGTCGTGGGCCAGCACATAGCGGAAGGTGAGCAGATCGACGACCGGTCCGTCTGCCCGCACCCGTTTTTCCTTACCGCGGAACACGGATACGACCTCACCGTCGGGCTCGAAGCGGGTCTTTATGTCTTTGTCGTCGTCGCTGAACTTGTCGCGCTTTTGATATTCCAGCGGCTCGACCCCGGCAGCGGTGACGCGGAAGCGACTCTTTTCGACCACGTTGCCACCAAACAGCGACGCCCAGCTTCGCGTGTGGGTGTCCGACTCGAATGCGTACTCGCCGTCTCCGACTTGTTTGAGGATGATGTCGACCTGCACCGGGATCAGCTTGATCAGCGCCTTGTATTCGGCGCGATAGGGTGTCACCGCTGCCGCCGGCATCGACAGCAGCAGCATCAGCCCAAGTGCGGTCGCGACGACTATCCTGTTCATTAGTACCTGGATGCCACAGACAGGAGACTGGTTCACGATTCGCGCAACGCGCGGCGCAGAATCTTGCCGACGTTGGTCTTCGGCAACTCGTCACGGAATTCGACCTTGCGCGGGATCTTGTAGGGCGTCAGGTTTTCGCGACAGTGGGCAAGCAGATCTTCCACCTCCAGGTTCGCGTCTGGCTTGGCGACCACGAAAAGCTTGACTGCCTCGCCGGATTTTTCGTCGGGCACACCGATACAAGCAGCTTCCAGGACGCCCGGATGCTGGGTCGCGACGTCTTCCACTTCGCACGGATACACATTGAAGCCAGAGACCAGGATCATGTCTTTGGCCCGGTCCACGATGCGCAGATATCCTCCCTCGTCCACGGTCGCGATATCGCCTGTGCGCAAGAAGCCGTCCTGGTAATAGGTGTCCCGGGTCGCATCGTCGCGTTGCCAGTATCCCTGCATCACCTGCGGGCCGCGCACGCACAACTCGCCCGCCTCGCCGATGCCCAACTCCTGGCCATCCTCCCCGCGGATCGAAATCTCGGTGGAGGGCAATGGCAGACCGACGTCGCCGCTGAATACCTCGGTCCGATCCAGCTGAGCCATGGACACCACAGGCGAGCATTCGGTGAGCCCGTAACCCTCGAGCAGGACGCGCCCGGTCAGCGAGAACCACTTCGTCGCCACCGCGCTTTGCACAGCCATGCCGCCGCCGCCCGCCATCTTCAGAGCGGACACATCAACATCGGGGAAATCGGCATCATGGACCAGCGCGTTATACAGCGTATTGACGCCGAAGAAGGCGGTAAATCTCCATTTTTTCAGCTCGGCGACAAAACCCGGCACGTCCCGCGGATTGGGTATCAATACGTTGAGACCGCCGATGCGGACAAAACACATACAGTTAACGACCAGCGCATAGATATGGTAGAGCGGCAGCGCGGTGATCACGATCTCATCACCAGGCTCCGTCAACGTATCGGTCAGCGCCGACATCTGCAGGACGTTGGCATACACGCTCCGATGAGGGAGCATCGCGCCCTTGGAGGGACCCGTGGTGCCACCGGTGTACTGAAGGAATGCGAGTGACTCGCCGTCGAGCTCTGGCCTGGTCAGGGACGAGCCGGCACCCTCGGCCAGCGACTGTCCGAAGCGGACGCGCCCGGGCAGAGAGTAATCCTGCACCATCTTTTTGACCCGCTTGAGGACAAAATTGACCAGCGCCGATCGGGGCCAGCCGAGCAGATCGCCAAACTCGGTAACCACGACTGTCTTGACCGCAGTGCTTGCAATCACTTTCTCCAGTACATGCGCGAAGTTGGCCAGGATGACGATGGCCTCGGCACCTGAGTCCACCAGCTGGTGTTCCAGCTCCCGTGCGGTATAGAGCGGGTTGACGTTGACCACGACCATCCCGGCCCTCAGCGCGCCGAACATGGCCACCGGATACTGCAGGATGTTGGGCAACATGATCGCGATCCTTGCCCCGGGCTGTAATCCGGCACTGTGCTGCAACCATGCGCCGAAGTCGGCCGATTGCTGCTCCAGCTCCCGGTAGCTGACTTGCTTGCCCATGCAGGCGAATGCCGGCCGGTCCGGGTATTCGCGGAACGCGTCGTCCAGCATCGTCACCAGGGTATCTCCAGGTGACATGTCGATCTCGGCCGGCACGCCGGCCGGGTAATTCTTTAGCCAGATTTTTTCCACGCGCTCTTCTCCCGGGACACCCGGATCGGTCTCAGGCGCCCGATCCAAGGCTCAGCAATCTACCACAGCGCAAAGACACCGCACGCAGGCACATGGTCTGCCGCGGGCGGGCGCCCTGCGGCTGTCCCCGGCGACGCCTGATCAGGCTTCGCCGCCGGTATCCAGGGCGCGATCGATCGTGTGGATCAGCGCCACCCGATGGGCGCGGGTCTGCCGATCCGGCGACGCGGCCGAGTCGAGCCGACGACGGATCTCTATCAGCTCGTACAGCGCGAGGGACCGGCTGGCGCCGTCGTAGCCGCCGGCATTGCCCGGCGCGGCGATCGCAGTGAGCCGATCCACATAAGCGCGCTGCAGATTCTGACGGAAGCCATTGACGCTGCCGCCCAGATCCGCGGCGAACACGGCGTCGCTCAGATCAGCGAACACCTCGGCCAGCGGGTACTGGTTGCCGTAGAGCACACTGTCACCGATCCGGGTCAGTACCACCGGGTTCAGCAGATGGTCGAACATCCCGCTTTGGATCGTCAACACCGTGGCGTGGATCTTCGGATCCTCGGTCTTGCCGTAGAACTCGAATCCGCGACGCTGCACCTGCAGATGGCGATAGACCTCCGCCGAGCCGGCGAACGCATCGGGACCGAACACGCGTTTCGCGATAAAGTCCATGGCCCGGCGTTGCTCACCTCGGCTCACCGGTCGGAACGGTTCCGTGGCGCCAGGCTGATTACCCACCGCCCGATCGATGATGATGCCGCCGACATAGCGCGAGACCGCAGTCGCCTGGCGCTGCTTGTCCACCATCAGCGTGGTATGCGCATTGACCAGATCACTATATGTCTGGCCCGGCTTGCGGTATTTGTCCAGCAGCTTGCCCATGGTCGCGTCGACCAGATCAAACCGGTCCGCCGCGTAGCGGATCGCATCGCTGCTGTAGTCGAAGATCATGATGGTCGGGTCGATGCCGGCGCCGGGGTTGCGCATGTCATCGCCGTCATTGCCAAACGCGAGCTCGGGCCGGGTAGACCGGGCCAGAATTGCCTCGAGCCGCGCGGCCTCTTGCGCCGGATCCTCCACCGCCTCGGAGTAACCGTACTCGATCGCCCAATGGTCATACGGGCCGGGGACGATATCGAAATAGAGCCCCTGCTCTGTCCCGGGCGGCGCCAGCGCGGGACCGGTGTAATCCATGACCGAACCCTTGAGACCGCGCGCCCGGGTGATCTCGGGATCGTAGAGTTCATCGGGCGTCAGCATCTGGCTGGCGCGGAAGTTGTGGTTCAGACCCAGCGTGTGGCCGACCTCGTGCAGGGCCAGCTCGTAAAGCGACTGCTCGAGCATCTCGCTCTCTGCCCCGGCGTCGCTATCCCCGGCGGCCAGCATCGCCTGTGCGGCGATCCTCGCCGCCGCGATATGGGCCCCGGCGCTGCAGAATCCGTTCCCGGGATGGCGGGTCGCCTCCGCGCCCTCGCTAAACAAGGCGTCCGCGCGCAGACGGTTGGTCACCCAGGCATGGTCCAGCATGATGTCCGAGCCGAGGATCTGCCCGGTCCGCGGGTTGGCAAAAACCGGCCCGTAACCGCCAAAAGGCGGTGTCGGCGACGCCTGCCAGCGGATCACGTTGTAGTGGATGTCTCCGGCATCCCAGTCGGCATCGTCGGGCTGGACACGCACTTCCACTGCGTTACGGAAGCCCGCGGTTTCGAACGCGGCATTCCACGCCAGGGTGCCGTTCCTGATCGC
This sequence comes from Gammaproteobacteria bacterium, assembly GCA_049669065.1. Classification (GTDB taxonomy): domain Bacteria; phylum Pseudomonadota; class Gammaproteobacteria; order Steroidobacterales; family XN24; genus CAMYOC01. Next base: position 7,293 of record JBATKC010000448.1, on the reverse strand, counting down.
CTCCCGATACTCTTCGGGCATGGTGTTCTCGAGCCAGAACACGATCGGCTCGAGCGGTTCGGAAAGCGCCGCGCCCGGGTCTTTCTTCTGCAGATTCCAGCGTCGGATCACGTCGCGCCAGGGTGCCGCGCGCTGGTCCGCCATCTCGGTGATAGGCGTCGAGAAGTAGCCGATCCGGGGATCGTCGCGGCGCGGCTGATAGCCGTTGTCGGCAAGCCGCACAAAGCTGTGCTGGAAGCTGATGCTGAGATAGCGGGCGTCGGTGATCTCCATCTCGCCGGTGAACGCCGGAGCCGGGTTCTCAAACACATACTGGACAAAGAAATCTGCGTTGTCCGGATAGGAACGCACCTGCAGGAACCTGGTCTTTTCTTCACTCAAGCCGCCGAGATCAAGAGACTGTCCTGGCTCCGCCTTCGGATCCGGCGTCGGCTTGATCTGCGTGAGCGACTCGTTGAGGAACACCGGGCCTGCATCGATGAGGACCGCCCCGGTCTCCTCGTCCTCGGCCAGGATCGCGGCAACGGCCACCACCGCCTCACTGATGTTGGCGTCCGCGGCGCGACTCAGCGGGATCTCCGGATCGACGTAAAAATTTACGTTCTCCTTGATGAACTCGATCTGCTTGTAGTGCCGCTTGATGGCGAGGATAGCGTCGGAAGCTCCGTACTGGCCACGAAACCGGCCGCTCTCGAGCGGCGCGTCTTGCGTCGTGGCCACATAGAGATATTCGTGGTCGAAGCCCTCCGGTTCGATCAGCATCCTCACCTCGCCGGTGTCGCGATCGACAAACAAGGTAAACAGGCCATCAAGACGGTCGCTGTTCTTCGTGAGGCTGGCGATGGTCGCTTTCTCTTCGCCACCGGCGGCCGGCGCTGCCTGCTCCGCGTCACCGCACCCGGCCAGACCGAATAGCAGCAGGCAGGACATCAGGGTTTTGTTGGTCATGGACATCTCTCTGGAATATCTATTTTTTTGAGTCGGCGGTCGGGCCCGCAGCCCTGGCGCCATGGAAAAGATAGCCGGTTTGTCCGGCGAGGTCGGCGGTCACCAGATCTTCACCCGGTCCTCCGGCGGACGGTAAATCCCGTCCCCCTCACCGACGTCGAATGCGGCATAGAACTCGGGCATGTTGCTAAGCGTGCCGAGGACTCGATACGGGCCGGGCGAATGCGGGCCACTGAGCAATTTCTCCCGCAGATAGCCATCCCGCGCCTTGGTTCGCCAGATCCGGGCGAAGCCAATGAAGAACCGCTGATCCCCGGTAAAGCCGTCGATCACCGGCGCCTCGCGGCCGCCAAGCGAGCGTTGATAGGCGCGGTAGGCGATGGTCAGCCCGGCCAGATCAGCAATGTTCTCACCGAGGGTCAGCTCACCATTGATTGGCACACCGTCCAGGGGCTCATATTGGGCGAACTGCTCGACCAGCCGGGCCGCCCGGATCTCGTATCTCTCGGCGTCTTGCGGCGTCCACCAGTCACGGTTTTCCCCCTTTTCGTCCACTTTTCGGCCCTGGTCGTCAAACGCGTGGCTCATTTCGTGACCGATACCGGCGCCGATGGCACCGTAGTTGAGGGCGTCGTCTGCTTCGGTATCAAAAAACGGTGGCTGCAGGACACCGGCCAGGAACACCAGCTCGCCGGCGGTCGGCCGATAATAGGCATTGACCACATGGGTCGGACGGCCGAATTCCCCGTCCCTGGGTCCTTCGACCAGCTCACGGAGCCTGGCATCGAAAGCGAAGTGCAGACCGCGGATTTTGTTTCCGATCAGATCGTCCGGGCGCATCTCGAGGCCGGCATATTCGCGCCAGGTGCCAGGATAGCCAACATAGACGGTCAGGGCGTCGAGTTTGCGTTTCGCCTCGTCCCGGGTCTCTGCGGACATCCATTCCAATTCGTCCATCGACTCGCGGAATGCAGCACGCAGATTATCGATCATCGCCTCGGTGCGGACCCGTGCCGAGTCAGGAAGATAATGTTCGAGATAGATCCGCCCCAGCGCATCGCCGAGGATGACGTTGATGTTGTTCAACGCAAACTGCCAGCGCTCAAGCGGTTTCTCCTGGTCGCGCAGCGCCTTGCCATAGAACTGGAAGTTGGCTTCGGCGTATTCGTCGCCGAGCTGGTTGGCGAAACTGTTGAGCAGCTTGAAGCGCAGATAGGACTGCCACAGATCGATTCCGGTAGCGGCGAATATCTCGCCAAAACCGGTAAAGAAACTGGGCGTACCGACCACGACCTGCTGCTGATCACCGAGACCCGCCGAGGCCAGATAGACGGCCCAATCAAAGCCGGGCACCATCGCCTCGAGCCCTTCCCGGTCGGTCAGATTGTAGGTGGCAATCCGGTCCCTGAGTTTCTCTTGTGGCCAGTGGATCTCTGCGAGCCGGGTCTCCAGGCCCATGATCCGACGGGCCGCTTCGGCCGCATCGGTATGGCCAGACAAGCCGAGGAGGGTCGCGGCGTAATCCACGTAGGCCTCACGGATCGCGGCAAATTTCTCGTCATCCTTCAGGTAGTAATCCCGATCCGGCAGACCCAGCCCGCCCTGCCAGAAATAGAACAGGCTGCGGCGGGTGTCGCCGCGGTCCCGGTCGACGTAATAGGCGAACGGATCCTCGATATCCAGGCGGATAAACTCACCGAACAGCCGCAGCACGTCATCGCGAGTCTGCGCCTTATCGATGCTCGCGAGCATGCCCGCCAAAGGCTCGAGCCCCAGCTCGTTGGCTCGCGACGCATCCATATAGCTGGCATAGAAACTCCCGATCAGCTGTATGTCACTGCCCGGAGGCGCCTCGGCGTCCGCGGATTCCTCGAGGATGGCCTTGAGTCGCTTTTCATTGCGCTCATGAACCTCGACAAAGGCGCCGTAGGCGGCGCGCTCAGGCGGGATCTCCGTACGGTCCAGCCAGCCACCGTTGACGAAACGGTAGAAGTCATCCTGCGGGCGGACCGACCCATCGACATCGCGGGGGTCCAGACCGGAAGACATCTGCGCGGAGACCGGCGGCTCCGGCGTCTTGGCATCACACCCGGCAAGCGCCGTCAGCAGGACGGCGAGAAGCAAAAAACGACTCATAAGACCCCTCTAGACAGGGCAGAAAGCGGGGCATCCTAGCAGATGCCGGGACGGTTACGATGCTGCGCTGCAGCGTCCCGCCTCGCGTTTTCGCGGCGTTTTTCAGCCGCACCGGGAGTTCGGACCCGGCCGGGGCTGATCGAGTTCCCCGGGCGACCATGTCATCGCCTAGAATGCTGCCTCCACAATGCTAATTCGGAGGCAAACAGTGGTCCTGAGCAATCTAAGGCGGACACGCGATGCGATCGGCGCGCCCGCCAGCATCATCGGCGAAGAAACGGAATTCACCGGCCAGCTCACGGGTAAGGGTCATATCCTGGTCAAGGGCACGGTCAAGGGTGACTCCGATCTCGACAGCGCGGTCACGGTCGCTCCGGGTGGCCGCTGGGAAGGCTGTCTGAAGGCCACCGACGTGATCGTCGCCGGCACGGTGGACGGGGACATCGATGCCGAGGGAAAAGCGGAGATCCGCGCGACCGCCAGGGTCACCGGCAGCGTCACCGCCGCTCAGATCGCGATCGGCGAAGGCGCCAGGGTCGACGGTAAGCTCAGCACGCGGGATCCGGTCGCCCATTTTGCCGAAAAGCGGGCCGGGGACGACTAGGCGCGGCGGCGCTCAGGCCAGCAGCAGACGCGTGGCCATCACCACCATGACGCCCCATTGGCCGAGAAACAGCAAAAAGCGCAGATTCACCGCCGGATTGCTGCCTGAGGCCACATGGACCAGGGATTGGCCGATTCGCAGATAGAGCACGATCATGGCCAGATCATCGGTCAGCGCCTGCTGGCCGGTACTTAGCGCCACCGCGATCAGGGCGCCGAAAATCGGCAGGTTCTCGTAGCAATTGGCGTGGGCCCGGCACAGCCGGCGAGAGAAGTCAGAGACGTCGGCGCCGCCCGGGTCGAACGTGTTGGGGGCCCGCCTGCCGGTAAATACCAGCGACGCCCGGAGCATGCCGATACACAGGACCAGCCAAAGCGTCCAGGCAGCAAATCCGGTCAAAGCGACAGCTGAAGCACTCATAAATCTCCCCTCCGGACGACCGATCAGAAACTGTGACAGGGGCGGATTATGCCGCAGCGCCGCTGGCATCACCGATCGGTTTGTGTTTTCCTGAGCATTCGATAAATCACCGCGAGCGGATAAGACGGTGAATACAGCGCGCCAGACCGCAGGCCGGCCGATGCCGGCCCACCCCGGGGCAGTGGATTCCACAATCGGGATCCGGGCCCCCTTCAGGAGTGCGGCCTGATGAAACCCAGGTTGCTCGCCAGCTTTGTCGCCACCCTGGTGGTGGCGCTGGGTCTGCCGATTCTCTATCTGGCCGTACATTATGTTGAAACGGTCGAGGATACGGCCCGGATCAGCGCCAGTCAGGCGCAGTCGGCGGACGAGGATACCCAGCAGCGGCGCGCGGCCGATCTGGCCCAGGCCATGGCGGTATTCCTGTCCCGCCGCGGCGACTGGTCCCCCGGTATTGCAGCGGACCTGGCCAGGATGCTGCCGGTCGAAAGCGGCGCTGCGGCCGAAGTGATCGCCCCTGACGGCCAGAGCCTGATCCGGACCGCACCCCGGACCGACTATCCGTTTACCGGCGAGGCCATGATCAGCATCGGCCCGGCCGCGGGCGCCCGGGTCATCGTTGAGCTGCCCCGGACCCAGATCGGCATCAGACCGGAGATGCTGGAATCAGATATCGGCCTCCGCCTCAGACAACTGCTGCGCGGCGCCGCCGCCGCGGCCGGCGGCGGTCTGCTGATCGGCCTGCTCTTCAGCCTGGTCATCCTCCGCCGGCGCACGGCGGCAGCGGATGCCGGGGCAGAGGCGGACGAGACCTCCGCGCGATCTTTGGACACAGCGCCCGGCGCCGCGCCCGAGTCCCCATCGGACCAGCGGCACCACGCGTTTATCGACTCGGTGCTGGATCGGATGGAGGAAGCCGCCATGCTGCTGACTCCGGACCTGGAGATCGCCCGGGCCAACCCGGCCACCTGCCGGCTTCTTGGCTATGAATCACACGAGCTGCACGGTCAGGCCCTGAGCGACCTGGTTTCGGGCGACGCCGGCAGCATGCTCGGCGCCGATCTGAACCTGCTCGAGGACGGCGAGTCGGCGCTGCTGAGCAAGTCCGGCCAGGTGGTGTCCGTACGATTCAGCTCGGTGACCGGCGTGGCCGGCAGCCCCGGCATGCTGCTGTTGCGCAGCATCACCGAAGACAAGCTGTCAAAAAAACGCATCCAGTATCTGACCCGTTTCGACGCATTGACCCGGGTCGCCAACCGGATGCAATTCCAGCACAAACTGCAGCAGGCCATGGCCAGGGCACAGCGCAACAATGTGCGCCTGGCCCTGCTTTATCTGGATCTGGACCGGTTCAAGGACGTCAATGACACCTTTGGCCATCCGGTCGGAGACCGCAGCCTCGAGATCACCTCCAGACGGATCGTGGACGCGATGGATCGCGGCACGCTCATCGGCCGCCTGGCGGGAGACGAGTTCGCCATCCTGATCGAGAACCTGCCGCTGAATGATTCGCTAAAGCCAACGCTGGCCGCGACGTCGCGGATGCTCCTGGACCGTATCGCGCGCGAGTTCTATATCGAAAAACGCGAGCTGATCGTCACCGCCAGCATCGGTATCGCCATCTGTCCCAACGACGCCGATAACGTGGTCGACCTGATCCGTAATGCGGACGCCGCCATGTATCACGCCAAGCAGGCCGGCGGTAACACCTACGGCTTCTATGCCCCGGAGATGAATGCCGACGCGGTGGATCGGCTGATGATCAAGAGCGAGCTGCGTCGCGCGCTGGAGCGCAAGGAATTCGAGGTCCGTTACCAGCCCCGGGTCGACCTGCGCGACGGCCGCGTCACCGGTGCCGAGGCATTGCTGCGCTGGCGTCACCCGAAACGCGGCGAGGTACCGCCGTCGGTGTTTATCCCGATGGCCGAGGACAGCAGTCTGATCTTCGAAATTGGCGCCTGGGTGCTCGATCGGGTCTGCCGCGACTATTCCAAATGGCAGAGCCGGCTGGCCTGGCCTGGCCGGGTATCAGTCAACCTGTCGCTGCAGCAGCTGCGTCAGCGCGACTTTGTCCAGCGTATCGAGAATACCTTTGAGCGCCACCAGCTGACGCCCTCATGCATGGAGTTCGAGATCACGGAATCGACCCTGATGAAAGACGGCGAGGCGACCTTGCGCATGCTAGACCGGCTCTATCAACTCGGCCTGCATCTCTCCATCGACGACTTCGGCACCGGCTATTCCTCGCTCAGCGCCCTGCAACACTTCCCCATCGGTACGCTCAAGATCGACCAGTCCTTTGTCCAGGGTGCAGACCATGAGGACGAGCCGGCGACCATCGTCACCACCATCATCAGCATGGGGCAGAATCTGAAGATGGACGTGGTCGCCGAAGGCGTAGAGACGCAGCAGCAGCTGGACTTCCTGCGCTCACACGGCTGTCATTACGGCCAGGGTCATCTGTTTGGCCAGCCGCTCAGCAGCGAGGAATATCTGCAGCTCCTGACCGAACAGCAGGGTGGTCCGCCACTGCACGCCTCTCTGTTCGCCTAGGCCGACAGCGCCTCCCGCCGCTACACTTCTGGCAGGAGGCGATTTGTCATGAGAGCCATGGTGCTTCGTCAGACCGGGCAGCCGCTGCAGCTGGAGCAACGCGACGACCCGAAGCCCGCCGCAGGTCAGGTGCTGCTGAGAGTCCGGGCCTGCGCGGTGTGCCGCACCGATCTGCACGTTGTAGACGGTGAGCTGCCCGATATACCCCTGCCGATCATCCCCGGTCACGAGATCGTCGGGACAGTCCTCAAGACCGGGCCGGGCGTGGACTGGCAAGCCGGACAGCGTCTGGGCGTACCCTGGCTGGGCTACGCCTGCGGCCATTGCGGATTCTGCGAGGACGCGCGGGAGAATCTATGTGACCAGGCTCGCTTTACCGGCTACCAGCTCGATGGCGGGTTCGCGGATCGGGTGCTCGCCGATCAGCGTTTTTGCTTCCCGATCGATGAGGCTTACAGCGATATCGCCGCCGCTCCCCTGCTATGCGCGGGTCTGATCGGTTATCGATCTCTGGTGATGGCCGGCGACGCGCGCGAACTCGGCATCTACGGGTTCGGGGCGGCGGCGCATATCATCGCGCAGGTCGCGCTGTGGCAGCAGCGACGCGTCTACGCGTTCACCCGGCCCGGTGA
>JBATKC010000447.1:0-15773 GCA_049669065.1 Gammaproteobacteria bacterium | reverse complement strand
GTCCATGGACGCCGGCCAACACGCGCAGCATTGCCGGCACCCCGGGATCCTCGCCGGCAGTGGCTTTTTCCAGATGCCAGATGGCTTGCTCGTATTCGCCTGACAAGGCCAGCCGGCGGCCCAGCAGGAAACGCGCGGATACGTTATCCGGGTCAAGGTCCAGCGCGGTCCTGAACTGCTCGGCGGCCAGCGGACCCTGGCCGGCCGCGTCCAGCAGACGGCCATATTCGACATACGGCTCGGGTCGGGATGGATCGGCGGCAGCCGCGCTGCGGAACGCGCGCTCCGCGTCACGGGGTCGGCCCATAAAGGCCATGACGACGCCGTAATTGAAGTGGGCCTGGTAGTACTCAGCGTTGATAGCCAGCGCTGCCCGGTATGCGTCCTCCGCCTGCTCCGGCTGACGCAGACGCCCATAAACAGCAATCAGGTTGGTCAGCGTCGACAGATTGTCGGGATTCAGCGCCCGCGCCTGTTCCAACTCGCTACGGGCACGCTCATAGTCGCCGCTCGCAAGCGCACGCTTGGCCCGATCCACATGCCGGCTATCCGATACGACCAGGGCACCGATCTCGCGGCGCGGGTCGTCAGCAGCCGTGTAGCTTTCGAGTGTTGCCGATTCGAATGCCTCCATCTGGGCCGCCGCCTCGTCCATCAGCGCCTGGGCACGCAGCGCTTGTGCCAGCCCGTAATGCGCCGGCTTCAATCCTGGCGCCAGTTCCAGTGCGCGTGCGTAGAAATCCGCGCTGGCCGCCGGCTCGCCAGATGACATCGCGAGCGACCCCGCCTCCAGCAGCGCGTCCACGCGCTCCGGATGCTCGTCCGTTACCCGTCGCAAGAGCGCCAGCGCCCCGTGTCGATCGCCACCCGCAGCCATCGCCCGGGCCTTATAGACCTGTATCACGACCTCGGTGCCTGCGGTATCCGCGGCACGAAATGCCGCCATGGCGGCATCGCCTTCACCCCGATCGAGCAGAATCAGACCATGGAAACGCGGCCAGCGGGGATCGGATTCGGTGTCGCGCAGACGCTGATAGATGGTGTCTGCTGCTTCGAGATAGCCGTAGGCCTGGAGCAGCATTGCGTAGGCGCCGAGAGCATCAGGATCGTCCGGCGTCGCCACGGCCGCGGCCCGGGCATCCTCGAGCAGGTTACGGGCAGCGGCGCCGATTTCCTTCTGCGGCAATGGTGGCAGTGCGAATCCGCCCGACTCCGGCTCGCCTGGCGAGCAGCCGTACAGGATCAGCCAGCATGAAGACAACACCAGCCACAACTGTCGACGCATCAGGCCCCGCTCAGGTCCCGTCATCGTAGCCCCCGACACGGGGGCTGCCGGCGGCGGGCCTCTCGATGGTGGCGGGTGGCGCGCACAAGAACGGCTTGCCCGTCCGGCCACCGTGATACTCGTAGACCGTCTTGCCATGGGCGAAACGGATCAGCACCCCTGGCGTGATAACCTGGGTATAACCGCGGTCGGGCAACGGGCAACCCATCGAGCTGTCCCGCCATCGCACTGCAGCCGCCTCCAGCAACCGGAGATCGTCCCTGTCGACACCCAGGTGGGCGGCCAGATCTTTGTGGGCAGATTCAATCTGTTGCTCGAGATCCATCATCCCTCTCTGCTGCTGCCCCGGCGCGGTCGGGTTTTGCTGGCCGGTACCGCCCTCGACCGCCGGCTCGGTGGAACTGCCGCAGGCTGCGAGACCCATCACCACGGCCGATATCACCACTGCTGCGGTGGCGCGCCCTCTGGCTCGGCGGCTGTATTCGCCGGCTAAGAAAAACATTGCTTGCATCGGTTCACTGGACTCCTGCCACCGGGACTTTCTACCACCATGGGCGAGGAACCGGAACAAGACCGCTTTCGACCGCGGACTCGCCGGAGCCATGGTGCCGCATTTCGGTAATCTCAGGTTGCGGCTGACACGATATTAGTTTAATTGTAGGGGTACCGCAGCGCAGCGATCGATAAGGCATGATGCGCGCCGTCCAGAATGTGGGCCCCGGCGCGGGCGAATCTCCAACAAGGATGAAGACATGACGAATGAATCGGGCAACAAGGGCTCGGGACTATGGAAAAAGCCGTCGACGAAATGGCTTCTGGGGATTCCGATCGGGGGTTTCTTGATGGTCATTGTCGGTGCGGCGGGGATGCTGGTGATGAACACAGTCCTGCATGCCACCAGCACCACTGAATTCTGTCTCGGCTGTCATTCTCACACCGTCAACACCACAGCCGAATATGAGGCATCATCGCACGCCAATAACGCCAGTGGCGTGCGTGCCAGTTGCGCTTCTTGCCATCTGCCCGACCCGGAAGAGCACTGGTTCAGGTATGTCGGTATGAAGATGATCGTCTCCCTGGACGTCATCGCCGAGCTACGCGGCACTGTGGACGCACCGGCCGATTATGAGGCGCATCGGGGCCCGTGGGCGAGGAAAGTCTGGACAGAGTACCGCGAGAACGGATCGGAATTTTGTATGCACTGCCACGAGTTCGATCATATGGTGCTCGACGACCAGTCTCGCATGGCTCAAAGGCGTCATTCCAAGGCGCAGGAGCGCGGCCAGACCTGTATCGACTGCCATCAGGGCATCGTGCATAAATTACCCGAGGACTGGGACCAGATATGGGCCGAGGTCGAGGCCGAAACTGCGCATCTAACGCAGACGCAGTAGCCGGGGCCGAGCGCGATATCTATGTGCGGCTGACCCGACACGGGCTGCCTTGCCACCCGGGGTTGGACAGCCGCTATGTCTCGATTGGCGATGTCCACACGACGCGGCCACTGAGCGCAGTGGGCGATCTCGAGGCGACACGGTTTTTTGGTCTGAAACGTGAATGCGGTCTGCATGACGCTGCCGTCGGCAGCGCCAATACCGTCTGAGACTTCACACGGACTCGGAGATGATCTCCGCGCAGCGCCCCTTGAGCGGCAGCGGCGTTTCCGCGAACGCCGCATCCACCGCCTCCTGGGTGTCCAGCATCAGCGCCTCACGCACGCTGCGCGGATCCAGATGGCCGGCGAACAGCTCGATAAAGTCGTACATGTACCTGCGCAGGATCAGATCCCGTCGAAATCCGAGCCAGGTCGTACAGCGGGGGAACAAGCCCGCTGCGTCCAGCGACACCAGCCGATCTTCTTCGCTGCCCCCCTGCGCCATGCTGGCGACGATGCCGATACCGAGACCCATCCGCACATAGGTCTTGATCACGTCTGCATCGCGGGCGGTAAACACGACCTCCGGCTCAAAGCCCTGTTTGCGGAAGGCCTGTTTCAGCGTGGATTCGCCGGCGAAGCTGAACACATAGGTGACGAGGGGGAAGCGGGACAGATCCTCCAGGGTCGGGCGCCGATCAAGACTGGCCAGCTCATGATCCGCCGGCACCAGGATCACACGGTCCCAGTGAAAACAGGGCAGCAACACCAGGTCCGGGAAACGCTGACGTGACTCCGACGCGATGGCAAAATCGATCTGACGCTTGTCCATCATCTCCGCAAGCTGCTCCGAAGTCCCCTGATGGAGATCGAGCGTGACGTCCGGATAGCGCTCGCGGAATCGACGGATGACATCCGGGAGCACATAACGCGCCTGGGTGTGCGTCGTGCCGATAGACAGCCGGCCGGTGGCTTCTTCGTAGATCTGCGGCGAGATGCCGCGGATCCCCTCGACTTCGCGCAGGATCCGCGCGGCCCGGCGCACGACCTCGGCACCTTCGTCGGTGAGCTCGGCCAGGCTGCGCCCCTTACGCACAAACAGCTTGAGACCCAGCTCCTGCTCCAGCAGTTTGAGCTGCTTGCTGACGCCGGGCTGCGACGTATGCAGGCGTTCGGCGGCGGCAGTGATATTGAGGCCGTTGTCGACCACCGCCACCAGATATCTGAGTTGTTGCAGTTTCATCCGTCTCCTGTCCCCGCCGCTGCCGGCGCACCCTGTCGGAGAGCCCGCTGTGCCCAGTCCGGCTCAGCAGCTGGCGGCCCATGAGTTCAGACAAAGAAACCACCGGCGGGGTTCGCTCGGCGGCTCTTGATGATTTCTTGTTCCGGATCCGTTCTCCCTAGGTCCCGGAAATCAGCGCGATCGCCATGCAGGCTGCATCGTGTCCACAAAAGCGCATATCGTTCAAAATCATCAGTATCGACAACACGGCCATCGACTTTTTGCATCAGGCGCCGTTAAACCCCAAGCCATCGAGAGCATATAACGAAATGGCATGGATCAAGAAAAAATCATTATTTCCGGCGATTGGACCGGCCCACCTATGCTCGCCCCTCGTCTTGTAGAGGGTCCGGATTCCAGCTTTCACGATCCTCCTGATATCTGCAGGAGCGCGCCCCGCTGATTTCAGGCGGTAGCGAGGTGGCCCTGCCCGAGCCGGCCTGAGGGTGGCGACAGGGGCCGTTTTTATTGCAGCACGGGAGGTCCCCGGTGACGCCGACTGCTATGATCCCGCGCAGCATGAGCCCGAAAAACAAAGCGGTCGGCGTTGCGCTCCAGGCACCTCACCCGTTCTTCGATGACCATCTGAACAGAGCGCCGGCAGTGATTGTCGCCGGCGAGACTGTTGGGATGGAATCATCGCGCGATGGGGCCAGCGCGGTAATCTGAAGAACGCATATGTTGCAGTCTGGCGCTGGCCGGATGAGGCCCGAGCTGCGGCCTCAATCACAAGGAGAACAGAAATGATTTACGACAGCATCCTCGACACGATCGGCAACACGCCGGTCGTGCGTCTGCATCGTTTGGCGCCCGACCATGTCCAGATGTATGTCAAAGCCGAGTTTTTCAATCCGATGGCTTCAGTCAAGGATCGACTCGCGATCGGCATCATCCTGGATGCCGAGAAGCGCGGCACGATTCAACCGGGGCAGACCGTGATCGAGGCCACGTCGGGTAACACCGGTATCGCGCTGGCGATGGTGTGCGCCGCACGCGGCTATCCATTCGTCGCGGTGATGGCCGAGAGCTTCTCGGTAGAACGCCGCCGGCTGATGAAGGCCCTGGGTGCAAAGCTGCTGCTGACACCTGCCGCCGAGCGGGCTACCGGCATGGTGCGTCTGGCCGAAGAGCTGGCCGCCAAACACGGCTGGTTCCTGGCGCGGCAATTCGAGAACGAGGCCAACCCGACCTACCATCGCAATACGACCGGCCCGGAGATACTTCGCGACTTCGCCGGCCGCAGACTCGACTACTGGGTGTCCGGGTGGGGCACTGGCGGCACCCTGACCGGGGCCGGTCAGATGTTGAAGCTGGCGCGTCCCGAGATCAAGGTCGTCGCCACCGAACCGGCCGGCGCGGCGCTGTTGTCGGGCAAGGAATGGCAGCCACACAAAATCCAGGGCTGGACCCCGGACTTCATACCCGCGGTGCTGGACCGCAACGTGGCCGATGATCTGGTGCTGGTGACCGATGAGGAGTCCATCGCGACTTCGCGCGATCTTGCGAGCCGGGAGGGGATCTTTACCGGGATCTCCGGTGGCGGGACGGTGGCGGCGGCGCTGAAGGTCGCGGCCAAGGCGGAGGAAGGATCGGTAATCCTGGCCATGCTGCCGGATACCGGCGAGCGTTACCTCAGCACGCCGCTGATGGCCGATATCGACGAGACGTCGGATGACGATTGGCTGGCGTCACTCTGAGCGGCCTGGTCGGGCGGATCATTCGTGGTCCGCATGACTGCCGTTCTTTAGCCGCATCCGTCGCTGCTGCTCGCTGATACGCCGTCTTACATGGGCGAGAAACCGGCGCGCCCAGGCGAACTCCAGACTGAGCACCGCCAGCCCGGCGGGGATGACCACGATGGCCGGCCCCGGCAGAAAGATCAGCGCGACCCCGACCAGCAGCAGCGCCGTGCCGGTGATCAGGACCACCAGGCGTCGGGCCTGGCGATAGGTCACGTCGATCATTGCCTTCCACATGGTCGGATCTGCCTTGGTGGCTATGGCATCAGGGTGCGGGATAGACCCGCTGATTCTCTCTGCCTCGGCGCGTGACGACAATAGAAAGGTTTTCATGGGCCACTCCGGTCCATGCTGATATGATTGGAACATGTTGATTTCACTCAAACCACGCGCCGTCCCGGCAATTGTGATCGGCTGCCTGTTGCTGGGCGGCTGCCTGTCGGCGCGTCCCTGGTATGAAAAGGAATTAAAGGCCTGGGAAGGCGCTCCCGTCAGCGAGCTGGAGGACAATTGGGGACCGCCCCGGCGCACCATCATCGGCAAGTCCGGCCGGCCGGTGATGGTCTACGAGAGCACGCTTATCCGGGATGAGCGACAGGAAGTAAAACGGGACCCGAATCAGCTGATCTCGGACCGGCCGCCTTCGGTTCGCCCGCAGGTCGACGAACTCGACTGTTCGATGTATTTCGAGGTGGAGAATGATGTTGTGGTCGCGGTCCGCTACGAGGGCGCGGGCTGCGCGGTGATCCCCAGACCGGGCAAGTCGCCGGGATCCTGAAGCGGGCCCTGGATGGCGCCCCGATCAATCCTCCGCTGACAGGAATTCCTGATCCTCTTTCTGAGTTCGGGACGCGTAGAGCGTCACCATATCCCTGGTGCTGCCGGCCACCGGATTTCCCGCACGATCCACGGCAATGAGCCCATACTCGAATCCGCGCTGGTCCGCCTCGGCGATAGTCCTCGCGACAGCGTGATCCAGGCCGGCGCCATCTTCAACCCGTGTGACGATGCGGACCGCCGCGCCATGGTTGACGATGTGTTCTCCGATCCCGGTGCAGGACACGCCCGCTGCCTTGCTCGCGAATGTGCCCGCGACAGTAGCGCTGTCGCTGACACGGCCGGGCAATTCATAGCCCACGCCCCCGGTTGAGGTGCCGGCGCAGATCCGGCCAGCCTCGTCCAGGGCCACGGCTCCGACCGTACCGGTGTCACCCTGCAGATGCCGACGATGCTCCTCCAGACGATGCTCCGTAATCGGATCGAACACTTCCATCCCCAGTTCACGCGCCAGTGCGGTGGCTCCGGCGCCGGAGACGACCGTATGCTGGCGGCCACTCAGCGCGTCGGCAACATCGATCGGGTGACGGACACGTTCGATGTTGACGACGCCGGCGAAGACGCCCTGCTCCGCATCCATCAGCGCGGCGGACATCCTCACGGCACCATCACGCTGAAGTCGCGAGCCGAGACCTGCGTTGAAGATCGGATCGTCCTCGAGCAGCCGCACCGCGGCCAGCACCGCCGCGCGCGCGCCGTCGGCAAGCAGCACCCGCCATGCGGCATCGCGGATGCTCGACAAGCTCGCCCGATACTGCGGGAATCCCACGTGGGAACCCTCGCGCGCGCCCGCGCCACCATGGATGATCAAACTCGGACCCGGCATATCTGTGACTCTCGCTGTGGCTAAGGGCTATGGTAATCGCATCCGGGCGGCGGCGGCAGTCGGCCGGACGCCGATCGACACATCAGGCAAGATGGTCTGTCAGGCGTGGCGGGTGGTTTTCATGCCGGGCTGGTGTACCGTTAGCGTCACCTTACCGACGCCCACACGGGGCAAGCAACAACAAGCAGCAGGCCATGGGGAGGTCAGATCATGCAACGAGGACAGGAACTTTCGTGCAGCATCCGGGGAGTACTGTCGACCGTCGCCGCAGCGGTGTTGGTCATCACCAGCGCTTCAGAGGCACTGGCCGATTGCACGCCGAACAGCGGCATGCAGACGGAGGAGATCGTCGTGATCTACCAGGACGGGTGGACATTCGCCGACAACCGCAAAGACGAAGACATCGTTGTTTGTCGGGGCAACACCGCAGAGCTGCTGTTCAAGATCGGTCCGAAACACGTGCGGGCAGCGCGCATCCATGACATTGCCATCCGTGCCGAGGGCGGCGGTGATACGCCCGCCGACGAGTTCGTGATCCCGCCGACGGACACGCATACGGCCACCCGTGACTTCAACGACCAATCGACGCAGTCGGTCGCCGCAACCGAGGTCAAGGTCGTCAACAATAACCGGCAGGAAGCGGTCTACGACTATACGGTGTGGATCAAGACCAAGCGTGGCGCCGTCCGGGTCGTGGACCCGAGGATTCGTAACGGCGGTGGCGCAAACTGAAAGCGGATGACTTGAATCCGGAGCGCGCGCAATGATGCGATCACACGCGGGTCTCGACCTGCGTGCCCGGAGATTTTATGAATAGACTCAAATCCGTATTTGTCCTCTGGTATCCGCTGGCGGTGGTGCTGATCGTGCTTAGCGCGGTGGTAGCCATGCTGACCGGCGGCCCGGACATCGCCTGGTTCGGTGCCTTGCTGACCGCGTTGCCGTTTGTCGGTCTGTATATCCGCGCCACCACCTCTCGCAGCCTCGCCCGTACCAGCCACAACTTACCGCTGCTCGTGATCATTACGCTCGCCGGCGCCGGGCTCGCCGGCTACGGTTACTGGCGCGGCGGCTACACCGCTCACGGCGCCATGTTTGCAGCATTGGTTGGGCTGACCGGCTTCTTCCTGTACGACTTCTGGTATTCGAGCTTTGGTCGCCGCGTCAATGAGTGCCTGGACACCGGCAAGTCGCTGCCTGGGTTCAGCGCCCGGGATCTGGACGGCAACACGGTGAGTTCCGCCGAGCTGCTCGGCAGCCCGGCCCTGTACATGTTTTACCGCGGCAACTGGTGTCCCTTCTGCATGGCTCAGGTCAAGGAGATCACGGAGCGCTACAGGGAACTGTCTGCGCGCGGCGTGGAGATCGTGTTGATCAGCCCGCAGCCGACCGAACTCACCCAGCGGGTCGCCGGAATATTCAACATTCCGGTCCGCTTCTGGGTAGATGCGGATCTGGCAGCCGCGCGAGCTCTGGGTATCGCCAGCGAACACGGTGTGCCCGCGGGCCCGCTGGCGAAGACCTACGGGCAAGATACGGTCATGCCGACCGTGATCATCGTCGATGCCAAGGGCCGCATTCTCTACACTGACCAGACCGACAATTACCGGGTGCGTCCGGAGCCGGACGTGTTCTTCAGGGTGCTGGCGGCAAACGGTCTTTGAACAGTCGTCTGGTCTATTTCCCGGACGAAAATCACCGGATACTCAAACGCGACAATTCCATCTTCTGGTATCAGAAAAAGCAGGCGTGGCTGAAGGGATTTATCGGCGCCGGGCCGTCTCCATAGGGTTTCCGCGCGCTAGACCTCGAAATTCTCCAGGTCATTG
The DNA here is from genome assembly GCA_049669065.1 of Gammaproteobacteria bacterium. Taxonomy (GTDB): domain Bacteria; phylum Pseudomonadota; class Gammaproteobacteria; order Steroidobacterales; family XN24; genus CAMYOC01. The sequence continues at coordinate 6,600 of JBATKC010000447.1, read as the reverse complement.
AGTTCCCGGTTCAAGCTGTGGCTCTCGGCCAGCGCCTCGAGTGCCCGACGGGCCGCGGTGCTGGGACCGCTACGGCGAGCCTCCCGGTGGACGATATCGCCGAAGTCCCGGTCCGGATCGAAACCGGGACCGAGATCGAACTCCGCATCCGGAATCTGCTCCGGATCCGTCTGTTTAACCTTCCTCGCTGACCTCTTTCTCGCTGCCATATTGTCCGCCACCGATTGACTGCCGACGTCGGGATTCGTGCTCGTGACCTTTTCTTAGACACGTTCTAAATGATGAGTTCCCGGTCGATAGCAGAGCCGGACGGATTCTCATATAGTGCGTCGCTTGGGGTCTCGCAGCGGCCCCTGGAGACGGCAACGTGTTGAAGGCAAGGCAAAAACTGGGCAAATACCGGATCGAGCGGCGGCTCGCCAATGGACCGCTGGCCGCGGTGTACCAGGCCTATGACACGGTTCACGGTCTGCGCGTCGCGCTCAAGATCCCGCATCGTCGCTTTATGGACGAATATTTCCTGCAGGACTATCGTAAGGAAGCCCGCCTGGCGACCAAGCTGGAGCATCCCTGCATACTGCCGATCCAGAATGCCGACTTTATCGGCAGCTATTTCGTCATTTCGATGCCGTTGGGAGAGGAGACCCTCGGCGATCGCCTGTCGCGGAGAATCTCCACGGTAAAGGCGCTCGGGCTCACCGATCAGATACTGGATGCGGTTGCCCACGCTCACTCACAGAACATCATCCATTGCGACATCAAACCGGAGAACTTCATTCTCTTCCGCAACGATCGGCTGCGGCTGACTGACTTTGGCTTTGCCAAGCTCGGGCGTGGGCGTATCGACGCGTCGGGCTCCGGTACGGTCGGCTACGTCGCCCCGGAACAGGCCATGGGCAGGCCGATGTTCCAGTCAGATGTGTTCTCTATCGGCCTTGTGCTGTTCCGCATGTTCGCCGGACGCCTGCCCCGCTGGCCCTATGACTGGCCTCCGGCCGGAGCCGCCAGGCTGCGCCAGAAGCTGAGCCCTTCGATGATCCGCCTGATCCGGAGGGCCATCGAGCTTGACCCGGAGTATCGATTTAGTGACGCCATGCAGATGCAGGCGACCTTTAAGCGGATGCGCAATCCCGCGGCTCGCAGGGTCGTCGTCTGACCTTGGCCAAGTCGCTACCAGTTTCATCCACGGCGTCTGTGATCCATGACAGCCTGGACAAGCGGTTAGAGGGTGTGCTGAAAATCGGCTCAGGGGCAGCCGCATTCTTCTCGGCACCTTCGCCAACCGGCTCGGGTCTGAGCCAGGATGCTTTCGCTCTGATACCGGTCGGCGCGGACGCGGCGATACTGGCTGTAGCGGACGGCATGGGCGGGTTGCCCGGCGGGCGAGAGGCAGCTGCCTGTGCGGTCCGGGCATTGGTAGACGCGCTTGCCAACCCGACAAGCAACGGTTCCGGTCTCAGACCGATCATCATGGACGCGATCGAAGCGGCCAATCAGGAGATCATCAGCACTGGCCTGGGCTCTGCGACGACACTGGCGATCGCCGAACTCGGGCCCGGATTCGTGCGCCCGTATCACGTCGGCGACTCGGAGATCATGCTGTTCGGCCAGCGCGGTCGGCTCGGGTTCCAGTCCGTGCCGCACTCACCGGTTGGTTTCGCCTATCACGCCGGCTTACTCGACGAATCGGAGGCGATCTCTCACGCCGATCGTCATCTGGTCTCCAACGTGCTCGGGACACGGGACATGCGCGTAGAGGTGGGCAGCCAGATCCCGATGAAACCCTCTGACACACTGATCCTGTGCAGCGATGGCCTGGTCGACAACCTGCAATTCGCCGAGATCTGCGAGCTGCTGCGGGCGGGGCCCCTGGACAGGCAATTCAGGCGGATGATGGAGATAACCGTGGAGCGAATGTGCGATGAGGGCGCGGGCCAGCCGAGCAAACCTGACGACCTGACCGTGATCGCGTTCAGGCCGAAACCGGACCGCCGTCTGCGCCAGCGGCTGGCGATGTGAGTCGGCCCTGCCGCAGCGGCTGAGCTAGAGGAACAGGGACAGCTCCGGCTGCCCGGTGAAACCAGGGAACACCTGTTCGGTATCGATACGCCCCAGCCGCTTGCGCAGCATCTCCGCAAGCACGGTGCGCAGATCCGTCTCGATCCTCAGGTCCTCGCCAAGGGCAAGGTCATCGTCGCCGAGCCCTGGCCAGTTGCCTGCCACCTGGCCGCCGTTCACGCCGCCGCCGAGCAGATAGGCGACGCTCGCGGTCCCATGGTCGGTGCCGCTGGCGGCGTTGTCAGCCACGCGGCGGCCGAACTCGGTCTGCACCAGCACGGTGATGTTGGCCATGCGCGCACCCATGTCGGTATCGAAGGCTTGCAGACAGGCCGCCAGATCGGCCAGCGACGGCGGCAGGAAGTTTGGCAGATTCTCATGATGATCCCAGCCACCGACATCCATGCAGACCACCTCGGTCCCGAGTGGTGACTTGATCAGTTGCGCCGCCTGCGAGAGCTTGTTGCCGAGTTCGCTCTGCGGGTAGACGGCACCGTTTTCCGCCCCATAAGCCGACGGATCCGCCCCCAGCAGTTCATCCATCGCCGCGATCGCGGCCTGCGCCGGATCACTGTAGGACACACCTTCCTCATACCAGTCGCCGAGCAGTGCCTGATACGTGGATCCGGTCAGCTCGCCAAGACCGAACTCCTGTATGCCACTGATCGCGATCGGCTCTTCGGCGCCGGTGAGAGAAAATGGTACGTTGCCGCTGATCGACACTGCCCTGAAGGCGGATTCGTAAAGCGCCTGACTGGTGGCGAGATGGCGGCCGATCCAGCCCTCGCTGAGGTCGGTCTTTGACACCACCGCACCCTCCACCAGCGCCTGAGCGTCGAAATGTGATCGGGATTGATGCGGTATCCCGGTCGCATGGACCATCGCCAGCCTGCCGGCGTCGTAGAGGGGTTTGATCGGGGCCAGCGCCGGATGCAGTCCAAAAAAACCGTCCAGATCGATTACGCCCCCCGTTTCACCGGGTGACGGCAGCGCGATACGGGGCCGTTTGGCCGCATAGTCCGGATCGCCGTAGGGCACCACGGAGTTGAGCCCGTCGGCGGCGCCGCGCTGAAAAATACAGACGAGCACGTCGCGGTCCGGGCTGACGGCGCGCAGGCTGATGATGTCTCTGCGGGTAAATGCCATGACTGGGCGCACTCCTAGCGCAATTGAAAATAGACCGAGCTCAGGAGGAGGCTGACGATGATCGGCAGCACCTCGGGGATGACTGCGGCGGGGATCGGCACGTCCGCTTGCAGGCCGATCGTCTCGGCCGCCCAATCGATCAACAGCTGCAGGTCCGAGGCTGCCATCGGACGCATCAGCACTTCGTCTGCCAGCCGGCCGACGATCGTCGCGATGGTGTCCTCATCATCGATCAACGCACCCAAGGGGAAGAAATTGCCAAAGCTCAAGCCCAGCGCAATACGCCAGCGGTTGAGCAGACCACCGGTGCTGCCCCAGTAGCTCGCCGTGTCCGGGTAGCCATCGGGCGTAGGCCAGTAAAAAGGCAGCTGGCCGAGCACCGAAGCCACGCCAAACAACAATTCGCCACCGTCGCCGGGCAGGCCAGGGGCCGGATCCAGCGAGCGCACCACCTGGCCAAGAAATTCCAGCGGTCGGCTAAGTTTGTTGTCCGCGGCGAGCAGGAACTCGTCACTGACGAACAGCGCCTCGAGGGTGATGCGGATATCGCCACTACTCAGACGGAACGCATCGGCCACGCTGTCGATCACGCCTGGCGCGGGCTGATCGCTGATAAAGCGGCGGCAGAGCTTGGTGGCGATAAATCGGGCGGTAGATGGATGGGCCGCGATCAGATCCAGCACGGTCTCGCCGTCGCTGATGCCGCCGCCGCCCGGGATGCTTTGCCCGAGCACGACTTTCGGGCCGTCATCATGTATGAACGGCACAAAACTGAATTCGGCGGTGTTGAAATCCAGGGTCCAGCCGGTAAAACAACGCGCGACTTCCTTGATGTCCTGCTCGCTGTAGCCGCCGTCCACGCCCATGGTGTGGAGTTCGAGCAGTTCCCGCGCGTAATTCTCGTTGGGTGCTTCCGCGGTGTTCAGAAAATTGTCCAGGTAGTAGATCATCGCGCCACTCTTCGCCGATGCGAAGAGCAGATCGCGGAAGTTACCCAGCGCGTGTGGCCGGATGACGCGGGCGTCATCCTCGGGTTTGAGCACGGGTTCGAAGCCGTTGATCAGCTGGATGCTGAAGTGGTTGGACCAGAACTCGACCATCACTTCGTAAAGCTGACGCGGGCTGAAACACGCGCGGTACTGGGTCGCACCCACCAGATCCCGTACCACCGCCCCGATGTTGTCCGGAAAACCGGGTCTCAGCGCCGCCGGCGTGCTGGCGGCGAGCGGGAACTGTGCGGCCACCGCGTTTTCGATCAGGGTGGCATCGATGTTCTCATAGTCCAGCTGCTGTGCCAGATACGGAAGGACGCCAATGCTCTCGATCGCCGCCAGACTCGACTTGCTGACGCCGAAGCTGGTCCGCTTGAGCACCGAGAACTCGGTCGATGGCGATGGAATCCTCGCCGCCGGCGGCGGAACCGGGTCCGGGTCCGGGGCAGGAGGGTTCGGCGGCGGAGCCGCTACCGGGCCGCTACCGCCACCACCACCGCCGCCACAGGCGCTCGCCGCGGCGGCCAGCGCACTATAGCCGATGCCCTTGCCGGCAAGGCTCAGGAAATGCCGTCGACTCAGCTTCTTGCTCGCGCTCATCAAACTCCGGGTCCCTGGGGCGCTGTCTGGCGTACGGATCGCACGGACATTCGCTTGGTCATGATAGCGATCCTGACGCCCGGTCAAACGACGTGGGTCGCAAAAACTCGTATCGGGGATGCTAGCAATGGAGCCTGAACGGAAGCTGAACAGTCAGTCGGGCACGGCGGGCTCGGGCCGCTGGCGTACGCAATCAGTCCAGACGTTTGCGGAAACGCAACACCGCCAGGGTGATGGCGATGGCGAAGAAAATCAGCAGGGCGCGTACCTCCGAGGCCAGCTCACCGACCTCTGCGCCGCGCAGGATGATGCCGCGGCTCAATCGCACGAAGTGGGTCAGCGGCAGGGCCTCGGCAATCCGTTGTGCTATCACCGGCATGCCGTCGAAGGGGAACATGAACCCGGATAACAATATCGACGGCAGGAAGATAAACAGCGTGAGCTGCATAGCCTGGAACTGGGTGCGCGCCAAGGTAGAGATCAGCAGACCGAGCGTCAGGCTGGCCCCGATAAAGGTCAGTGCAGCGATGTAGACATCGCCCAGATCGCCCCTCAGCGGCACATGGAACAGCAAACGTCCCACCAGCAGCACGATGCTCACCTGCAGCAGGCCGATCAGTATGTAAGGAACCAGCTTGCCCAGCATCAGCTCGACGGTGCGCACCGGGGTGGTGATCAGCAACTCGAGATTGCCGCGCTCGCGTTCCCGGACGATAGCGACCGCGGTAAACAGCACCATGGTCATGGTCAGGATTACGCCGATCAGGGCTGGCACGATCTGCACCGCCGAACGCCGCTCCGGGTTGTAGAAATTCCGCAGTTCGAACAGCTCCGAATTGATCTGTTGTTGATCCGGGCGACCCGGGGCCGGCATCTGTAACAGTTGTGCGGCGACATTGAGAATGGTGGGATCGCTGCCGTCGACCAGCAGTTGGGCAGCAGGCCTGGCCGGATCGACGAGTCTGCGTTCGAAATCCGCGGGCACAAATACGCCGACGGCGATCTCACCCCGGCGCATGGCCTCGGTCAGCGCCTCCGGCGTCGCCACCCGGGTATCGACGCGCAGCACCTGGCTGGCTTCCATGTCCGCAATCAGCTGCCGTGACCAGCTTGTATCCGCCTGATCGGCGACGCCGGCAACGAGGTGGCGGACATCCAGATTGATGGCGTAACCGAACAACAGGATCTGCATCAACGGGATCCCGACTACCATGCCGACGGTCAGCCGGTCGCGGCCCAGCTGACGCGCCTCTTTCGCGGCGATGGCCCGGATCCGCCGCCAGGCGCTCATGCGGCCAGCTCCAGCGGCTTGCGGGTCGCAGCCACGAACACATCCTCGAGGCTGGCCGCGGTGCGCTCCACCTGAGATTCGAGACCGGCATCCTGCAGTCGTTGCCGGATTAGCCGTTCTGGCTCAGCCACCGCCGGATCGACCAGGATGTGCAGACGCGAACCGAGCTGGGTCACGCTGCGCACCTGATCCAGTTCGTCGAGCACGTGATGGGCCAGGCGGGGTCGGTCACAGCTGACTTCGATCACGGCTGCGTCGATCCTCTGCATCAGCGCTTTCGGCGCACCCTCAGCGGCGATCCGGCCGCGATCGAGGATGGCCAACTGGTGGCAACGTTCGGCTTCGTCCATATAGTGGGTCGAGACCAGAATCGTCGTGCCGGCTTCGACCAGGTCGAACAGGCTCTCCCAAAACTCGCGCCGGCTCTGCGGGTCGACCGCGCTGGTCGGCTCGTCCAGCAACAACAGCTCGGGCCGATGCAGCGTCGCGGCCGCGAGCGCCAGACGCTGGCGC
>JBATKC010000446.1:0-3096 GCA_049669065.1 Gammaproteobacteria bacterium | reverse complement strand
GCTTCGCCGCGCGCAGCCGCGCGATGGTCTCGTCGTTGGCCGCGTCGCACATCAGGTGATACCCGCCGACACCCTTGACCGCGACGATCGCACCATCGGCCAGCGCCTGCAGGCACAGCGTCAGCGCGTGTTCATTATCCTGGCTCTCGCGGCCGTGCCGGTCACGGAAGTGCAACCGCGGCCCGCATGCCGGGCAGGCCACCGGTTCTGCGTGGAAGCGTCGATCAGCGGGGTCCTCGTACTCCAGACGGCAGGCGTCGCAGAGCGGGAAACCGGCCATCGATGTATTGGGCCGATCGTAGGGCATGGCCCGGATCAGGGTGTAGCGGGGACCGCATTGCGTGCAGTTGATAAACGGATAGCGATAGCGGCGATCCGCCGGGTCATTCAACTCGCGCACACAGTCGTCACAGGTGAAGTAGTCCGGCGGCACATGGATGCGTGCCTCATGCGCGGCCGCGCTGTCGAGGATGCGGAAGCCGTCCATGGGCTGCGGCGCCACCTCGTCCACGCCGGCCAGCATCGGTCGCGACAGCGGCGGCGCGTCGTCGATCAGGCCGCTTGAGAATGCATCCAGATTCTCACGCCGGCCCTGCGCCAGCACTTCGACTTCGCCAAGCTGGTTTTGCACCCAGCCCTGGATGTTGTGTTGATGCGCGAGGCGGTAGACAAAGGGACGGAAGCCGACACCCTGGACCTGTCCGGCCAGGCGGATGCTGCGCGCCGCTTGCAGATCGCCGCCGTCGCTCATCGATCGGTCGCCTGACAGGAGGCCGGCCGGGACGGGCCGCTCTGCGCGCGCATCCGGCTCAGGCGACGTCCCGGTTGCGGATGCCGTTTGACCACCATATCCGGCAGGCGCCCTCGTCGGAGACCATGCACGGTCCGACCGGCGTGCGCGGGGTGCAAGCCAGGCCATAGATACGGCACTGGTTCGGATAGATCTTGCCGAGAACGACCTTGGCGCAGTCGCATCCCTTTGGCATCAGCCCCGCGCGTTTGCGCTCCTCTCCGCCGTGGTGGCCGAATGCGGCCACCGCGTCACGTTGCGCCAGCGCGGGTTTGAGCGCGAACCCGGATCCGGGGATGGTGCCGATACCGCGCCAGTTTGCATCGCTGACATCGAACGCCTGTTCGAGCCGCGCCCGGGCCGCCGGGTTGCCGCCCTCACGCACGACCTCCGGATAACAGTTGTCGAGAAAACGGCGGTCCTCGATGTACTGACGCAGCACCGAGTACATGGCCGCCAGCAGGCTCTCGGAAGTGAATCCGGCCACGGCCGCCGGCAATCCGTGTTGCTCGACCACAAACGACCATTCTTCCGGGCCCATCACCGTGGCCACATGGCCCGGAGCGATCAACGCATCAAAGCCCGGTTCGCCGCTGTCGAGCAGCAGGGCGACCGCCGGCCAGGTGAGCCGACCGGACAGCAGCATAAACAGATTTTCCGGCGCGCCCTCGCACAGCATCGCCGCGACCGGCGCCATGGTCGTCTCGAATCCCGCAGCAAAAAACACCACCGGCCGTTCGGGATTGTCGCGGGCGATGGCGGCCGCTTCGGTGGGTGAGGCGATCGGTCGGATATCCGCACCGGCGGCTCGCGCCTGCTCCAGCGATCGGACATCGCGCCGGGATACGTTGACCGGGACCCGCAGCATGTCGCCAAAGGTCACCAGGATCACGTCCTCCTCAAGCGCCAGATGGATGGCCTCGTAGACGTCTTCCTCCGGACAGATACACACCGGGCAACCGGGTCCGGGGATCAGTTCGATCTGAGGTGGCAGCGCGCCGCGGATACCGGCGGCGCCGATCGAACGCTCGTGTCCGCCACAGACGTTCATGATGCGAATCTTCTCGGGCAACGGCAGTTTTCGTATCCGCTCCAGCCAGGTCTTTGCGCTCGCCTGCATGCCGATGCCCCCTATGCGCCGGGTCCGGCCCCGGCTTCGCTCAGATGTAGCCGGGCGCCGTCGGTCTGCACCCGCGGTGTCCGCGTCTCACCGGCCGCGACCCGCGCGCGGTGAGTTTCCAGCTCCGCGATGACCCAGTCGCACCAGGCATCGACGCCCGCGCCGCGCCGGGCCGAGAGGCGCAACACTGGCGCCTCGGAAGCCAATGCACGCAGGTGGCCCTCGGCGCGGTCGGGATCGAAGTCGTCCAGCACCGGCAGCAAATCGGATTTGCTCAACACCACCAGGTCGGCGGCGCGGAACATGACCGGATACTTGGCCGGTTTGTCGTCGCCCTCGGTGACCGAGAGCAAGGTGATGTTGAAGTGTTGGCCCAGATCGAAGCTCGCCGGACACACCAGGTTGCCGACGTTCTCGACAAACAGCACGTCTACCTCGTCCAGGTCCAGCTGGTGTAAGGCATCGTGGACCATGTGGGCGTCCAGATGACACGCGTTGCCGGTGGCGATCTGCACTGCCGGTACGCCGCGCGCGCGGATCCGCTCGGCGTCGTTCTCGGTCTCCAGATCGCCCTCGACCACCGCGATGGAGACGCGCGACGACAATGCATCGATGGTCGCCTCCAGCAACGCGGTCTTGCCGGAGCCGGGGGATGACATCAGATTGATCGCCAGCACCTGGTGCCGGTCGAAGTGCTCACGGTTATGAGCCGCGGCGTGGTCGTTTTCGGACAGCAGGTTTGCCAGTACCGTGACCGCTTCCTTGCCACTCTCCGTGCGCGCAAACTTGCCGTCCCCGGTGACCAGATGACGGTTGCCGGAGGTCACGTTGCATCCGCAGGTATCGCACATCTCAGTTTCTCCCGGGGCAGCCCGGTCCGCATCGCCGCCGCTCAGGCGTCCTCGGCTGCCAGCATCTGATCAAACAACTCCCAGGACGAGCGGGCGTCCTCAGCGGAGACTTTTTGTATGGCATAGCCCACGTGCACCATCACGAACTCGCCGGGTTCAACGGTCTGATCCTGCAGCATAAACAGGCTCACCTCCCGTTCCACGCCCTTGGCCTCGCAGCGGGCGTTAAAACCGTCGACTTCCACGATCTTCATCGGTATCGCCAGGCACATCAGACCATTCCATCCACCGGCCAATTAGTTCGGACTAGTGTAATCCTCGTGACCTTCCGAGAA
>JBATKC010000445.1:0-3275 GCA_049669065.1 Gammaproteobacteria bacterium | reverse complement strand
GTACCGAGCGGATGCGCTGGGTGCGTTACCGGATCCGCAATGGCGATTCGCTTATCACCATCGCCAGCCGACATGACACCACGCCGGAGGTGATCCGGGAGGTCAACGGGATCCGCGGCAACGTCATCCGTGCCGGCGACCATCTGATGATCCCCACCGCGACGCGCAGCCTGAGCGCCTACAGCCAGAGTGCCGAGAGCCGGCTGGCGCGTACACAGAACCGCCCGCGCGGCAGCGAGAAGATCAGCCATACGGTGAGGTCCGGCGACAGTTTGTGGAGCATCGCGCGCCGTTACGGCGTGCGCACCCGGTCATTGGCCAAATGGAACGGCATGGCCCCGGGCGACACGCTGTCGGTGGGCCGGGCGATCGTGGTCTGGACCGACAAGGCGGTCAGCACGCCGGTCAATTCGCCGGCCAACTCACCGGCCGATCTCACACGCAAGATCCGTTATACCGTGCGGCGTGGGGATTCGCTGTACACGATCGCACAACGCTTCCGCGTCACTATCAACCAGCTAAAAAAGTGGAACGACCTGGCGGGCCGCAAATATCTGCAGCCAGGACAAAAGCTGACCCTCTACGTCAACGTCACCGATCAATCCAGCTGACGTGAACGGCTGCTCAGTCGGGCAGCACCATGCCCACATGGCTGTAGCCATTATCCACGTAGAGGATCTCGCCGGTGATGCCGGCAGCCAGATCAGAGCACAAAAACGCGGCGGCGTTACCCACATCCTCGATGCTCACGTTGCGTCGCAACGGTGACTGCTCCTCGACGTGCTTCAGGATACGCCGGAAACCCTCGATACCGGCGGCCGCCAGGGTCTTTATCGGCCCCGCGGAGATGCCGTTGACACGGGTACCCTCGGCACCGAGATCCGCGGCCAGGAACCGCACGTTGGCCTCCAGACTGGCTTTCGCCGGGCCCATGACGTTGTAGCTGGGGATGGCCCTTACCGCGCCCAGATAGCTCAGGGTCAGCAACGAACCGTTGCGTCCGGCCATCAGCGGACGACCGGCCCGGGCCAGCGCAGCGAAGCTATAGGCGCTGATTTCGTGGGCGATCCGATAGCCTTCGCGGCTGACCACATCCACATAGCGCCCGGCGAGCTGATCCCGAGGCGCAAACCCGACCGAATGGACGATCACATCGAGGGCATCCCATCGCCCGCCGATGTGTTGAAAAGCGGCGTCGATCTGTGTGTCTTCCGCGACGTCCAGCTCGCACACCAGATCCGAACCCAGCTTGCCCGCCATGTCCTCGACCCGGGGCTTCAATTTGTCGGTCTGATAGGTGAACGCCAATTCGGCCCCTTCCCGGGCGAACGCCTGGGCGATGCCCCAGGCGATGGAACGGGTGCTGGCCAGACCGACGATCAGCGCGCGTTTGCCTGCGAGAAAACCCATCTGACTCTCCCCGAATATCGACAGGACAGTGGCCGCGGCGGGTACCCCTGGGACCGCCACAACGAGATTAGCATAGCCCTCAGCCGACGCGACCGCCGACCGGGTCCGGGCTCAGCACCTGGTCTTCACCCTCCAGACGCGCCACGATCACCGCGCCGCAGCTGTCGCCAAAGACATTGACGCTGGTGCGCATCATATCCAGCAGGCGATCGAACACCAGCAGCACGCCCAGCGCCTCCAGCGGCAGGCCGACGGCAGTAAGGATGATGGCGATGGCGACCAGCGAGGCCGAAGGCACGCCAGCCACGCCGATCGAGGTGACCAACGCGGTCACGACGATCACGAACTGGATGCCAAAATCCAGATCCAGCCCGTAGGCTTGAGCGATGAACATTGCGGCGACGCACTCATACAAGGCGGTGCCGTCCATATTCACGGTCGCGCCCAATGGCAACACAAAGCTGCTGGTGCGGTTGGAGACGCCTACGTTTTTCTCCAGGCACTCCATGGTCACCGGCAGCGTCGCCGACGAGGAGGCGGTAGAGAACGCGGTCATCAGCGCCGGCGCCATCGCCGGCAGCATCTGGTACGGCGCCACGCGGGCGAAGATACGTAACAGCAGGGGCAGCGTCACCAGCGCATGGAACAGCAATCCTGCGATCACCGTCAGCGAGAACATGATCAGTGGCCCGGCGGCGGCGAAACCGGTCTCCGAGACGGTCTCGGCGACCAGGCCGAACACACCGAGCGGCGCGAACTTCATCACCCATTCAGTGATCCGCATCATCACCTGGAACACGCCGTTCCAGAAGTTGTACAGCGGTTCACTGGCGCCATGATCCACGCGACTGAGGAAAAAGCCGAACAACAGGCTGAAAAAAATCAGGCCCAGCATCTGGCCATTGGCGGCCGCCTGCACGACGTTTGTGGGCACCATGCGCAGAAAGATCTCTACCAGGGCGCCGGAGTCAGCCTGTCCGAGCGTCTCCGGCAGCGACGCCGCTTCCCCAAGCGCGAGCAGCGCACCCGCTGGCTCACCGCCGACGATCCCGGGTCGGATCAGGTTGACCAGCACCAGCCCGATCAGGATAGCCAGCGCAGAAGAGCTCAGATAGTAGACCAGAGTCTTGCCGCCCAGGCGGCCAAGATCGCCCGAGGAACCGATACCGGCGACACCGACGATGATCGACGACATGATCAGCGGCACGATCAGCATCTTCAGCGCGTTGAGAAACAGCGTGCCGATAAATTCGTAGGCGCCGATGACCCGCACACCAAACAGCTCGCCGTCCGCGCCGGTGATCAAGCCCGCGATTACCGCCAGGGCCAGCGCGATCAGGATCTGCCAGTGAAGCTTCAGCTTGGGCATCGGGTCTCCGTGCATGGTCCGTGGTGCCGTCGCGGCAGCGAGCGCCAAGATATAGCAGCGCTTCGTCGCAGCGCAAATCGCGCCAGACAAAAGGGCCCCGAAGGGCCCTTGCGAGTCCGGCGATTGATGGGGCGCGCGCGTGTCGCGCGGGCTTTCAGCCGCCGCAGCCTGGCTGTCGTTATTCGAATTGCTCGGTCGAAATCAGCACCCTGGCCCCGGCACGAAGCTGGCGCACGTAGGCGGCCAGCTCGGCGTTGCCCTGTTGACCCTCGACGCGGGCCTCGAATTCGAGTCGTTCGTTCGCCTGCAGCCCGTCCAGCGACCCAGGGACGACCCGCTCGACCACGACCACGGCATAGGAGCCGTCAGCCAACTCAACGCTGGTGATCGCGCTACCGTCGACATCAGTCGCGGCGGCAAATGCCGCGTCCTGCACGCCGCCCGGTACACCCTCGGCGTCGCGAGCGATCAATCGCGGCGGCTCGTAGATCGCGCC
>JBATKC010000444.1:0-9737 GCA_049669065.1 Gammaproteobacteria bacterium | reverse complement strand
GCATCCGGGTCTGCGGGCGGCGGCCGGCTGGCTCGCGGCCGCCCTCGCCGCCCAACTGGTGCTTGGCGTGATCATGGTGCTGACACAGCTGCCGCTGAGCCTGGCCACGGCGCACAACGGCGTGGCTGCATTGCTGCTGCTGACCGTGGTCAATCTGAACAAGGTGGCCCGCCATGAGAACTGAGCTACCCTTGCAGGCTATGGACGGCGCGATCGGAGGAAAACTCGCTGACTACCTGGGCCTGTGCAAGCTCAAGGTGGTTTCGCTGATCGTATTTACCGCGATCGTCGGCATGTTCCTGGCGGTGCCTGGCATGCCGCCGATTGACAAGCTGCTACTCGGCTCAGTGGGCATCGGGCTGGCCGCCGCGTCGGCGGCCGCGATCAATCACGTGCTCGACGCGCGCATCGATGCGGTAATGAAGCGTACCCGGCGCCGGCCGCTGCCAACGGGTCACCTCACCGAAGCCGAGGCGATGATTTTCGCCTTTGCCCTGGGACTGGTGTCGATGGTGATCCTGGCTAGCTTTGTCAATGTGTTGACGGCGGTCCTGACCTTCCTGTCTCTGATCGGCTACGCGATCGTTTACACGGTCTGGCTGAAGCGGGCGACACCGCAGAACATCGTCATCGGCGGCGCCGCCGGCGCCGCTCCGCCGGTGCTGGGCTGGACCGCGATCACCGGTGATATCCACGCCCATGCGCTGCTGTTGTTTTTGATCGTCTTCACCTGGACACCGCCGCACTTCTGGGCGCTGGCGATTGCCCGCAAGGACGAATACGCCAAGGTCTCGATCCCGATGATGCCGGTGACCCACGGTGTGGAATTTACCCGACTGCAGATCCTGTATTACACCGTGCTGCTGTTTATCGTCTCGCTGCTGCCTTATCTCACAGGCATGAGCGGTCTGCTTTACCTAGCGGGCGCGGTTATCTTCGGCGGCATCTTCCTGTATTACGCTATCGCCATGAAGGTAGATGACAGGCCGGACCTGCCGATGAAGACTTTCGCCTACTCGATCACCTATCTGATGGGCGTGTTCGCTGCGCTGCTCATCGATCATTATCTTCCGCTGTGACGAAACAGCAGATACAGATCGGCGCGGCGCTCGCGCTGACGCTGATCACCGGGCTGGGATATCTTTTGCTGGAGCCCGGCGCCGACCAGGATACGATCACGCCGGACATGACGCCCGGGCAACCCACGGCCCGCGCAACCGGCGAACGTGCATCCCCGTCCGACGCCGACATCCCGGCTGCCTCGACAACGACCGTGGAAGGTGTGCCCGAATTCGACATCTATGGCCTCACTTCCTACCAGGATCTGCTGGATCAGCTGGGGATAGACCGGGACTGGGCGGCGTGGGCGCTGAACCGCGGCATCGTGATGCTGCTCGAGCCCGAACTGTGGCAGGTCTATATCGCACTGGATGAAGCCGAGCTGCAGGCGCTGGCGGACGCAGATGACGTGTTGGCCGAATTCGCGCTCACGCAGAAGCTGATGATCGAGCGGCCGATGGAGGCCTATGACCGCATCCGGCTGCTGGTGCTGGAAGGTTCTGTCGAGGCGATGGACATGATGCAGCACCAGCTCCGGGTCATGGAGCAGGGTTTGAATCGCCCGACCCAGAGCTATGGCTGGTCAGACGAGACGGTCGCCGGGATACAGCGATTTGTCGACGAATCCGCGGTCGATCTGCGCACCGAACGCATGGCCTGGCTGCTTTTGACCGAGAGCTATATGGGCCAGCCGCGCGGCTCGACGATGACTCAGGACCCGACCCTCGGCGCGGCCGGCGCGGTGATGCCGATCGAATATGGCGCAGCCTGCGAACGGGCGCAACAGATCAGACAGTCACTGCTGGAAGTCTGGGATGAAACCGGGGTCAACGAGCCCGCGATCGAGGCACCGCCGATCGGGTTCGTCGCGCTTCATCAGGATCCTGATCTGCTCGACGCCTGCCCCGCCAGCGAGCTGCCGATCGCTGACCTGTCCGGATGCCGACAAATCCGGCTGCGGTTCGAAAGTACGGTCTGGGACGACTACGTCTGCCCGAACCCCTGATCCATCGACCGCCGGCAGGTCTCTGCGGACGTTAGAATAACGACGATGGACGTCACCCGTATCCTCGATCCCCTGAACGACGCACAGCGTGAGGCGGTTACCGCTGAGGCGGCCCCGCTGCTGGTGCTGGCCGGCGCGGGTAGCGGCAAGACCCGGGTGCTGGCTCACCGCATCGCCTGGCTGGTCCAGGTGGAAGGCCTGTCTCCCCGGAGCCTGCTGGCCGTGACCTTTACCAACAAGGCGGCGGCGGAGATGCGTCATCGCATCGAAGCGCTGCTGGCGATGCCGGTCGAGCATCTCTGGGTGGGCACTTTCCATGGTCTGGCCCATCGCCTGTTGCGCTACCACTGGCGCGAAGCCGGTCTGCCGCAGACTTTTAGCATTATCGATTCAGAGGATCAGCAGCGACTGATCAAGCGCGTCATCCGCAGCCTCGATCTGGACGACACCCAGTGGGTACCCAGAGAGGTGCAGTGGTATATCAACGCGCGCAAGGACGAAGGCTTGCGGCCGGCCCATGTGGTGCCAGGCAGGGACGAGCAGAACCAGCAGCTGGTGCGCATCTATGCCGCCTACGAGGAGGCCTGCGAACGTGGTGGACTTGTCGACTTCGCCGAGCTGCTGCTTCGGGCCCATGAGCTGTGGCTGCACAACGACGATCTGCTGAGTCACTACCGGCAGCGCTTCCGCCATCTGCTGATCGACGAGTTTCAGGACACCAACACGATCCAGTATGCATGGCTCAGGCTGCTGGCCGGGACCGAGGGCCATCCGTTCGCCGTCGGCGACGATGATCAGTCCATCTATGGCTGGCGCGGGGCCCGCATCGAGAACATCCATCGTTACTCGAAAGACTTCCCCGGCACCCGCATCGTGCGGCTGGAGCAGAATTATCGCTCGACGCGAAATATCCTCGGCGCTGCCAATGCGCTGATTGCGAACAATGATTCGCGCATGGGCAAGGAACTGTGGACCGAAGGCCCGGAAGGGGATCCGGTACGGATCTACTCCGCCTTTAACGAACGTGATGAGGCGGATTTCGTCATCGGCCGGATCCAGTCACTGGTGGAGGGTGGCGGCAGACGCAGCGAGATCGCGATCCTCTATCGATCCAACGCGCAGTCCCGGGTGTTCGAAGAGGCGCTGCTGAACGCGGGCATGCCCTATCGGGTCTATGGCGGTCTGCGCTTCTTCGAGCGCGCCGAGATCAAAGACGCGCTGGCCTATCTGCGTCTGGTGATGAATCACGACAACGATCCCGCGTTCGAGCGCGTGGTCAATCTGCCGACCCGTGGCATCGGTGCACGCACGCTGGAGATGATCCGTGCCAATGCCCGTGCCAATACGGCTTCGCTCTGGGATGCCGCCAGCGCGGTGAGCACCGACGGACTCAACCAGAGAGCGGCCAGCGCGGTGCGCGCCTTTTTGCGCCTGATCGGACAGCTCGCCAGGGACATCGCCGAGCTGCCGCTGCACGAACAGGTCGAGCACGTGATCCACGGCTCGAGCCTGATCGAGCATCACGGCAAGGACAAGAGCGAACGCGGTGAGGGTCGGGTCGAGAATCTGCGCGAGCTGGTCGGTGCTGCGCGCAGCTTCGAGCCGGCGCCGGACTCGGAGATGGCGCCGCTGGATGAATTCCTGAGCCACGCGGCGCTGGAGGCAGGCGAAGGTCAGGCCGATGAATGGGAAGACTGCGTCCAGCTGATGACACTCCACTCGGCCAAGGGACTGGAATTCCCGGTGGTGTTCCTGTGCGGGATGGAGGACGGCCTGTTCCCACACCAGCGCACGATGCAGGACCCGGGCGGGCTGGAGGAGGAACGCCGCCTCTGCTATGTCGGCATGACCCGCGCCATGCGCGAGCTCTATCTGACCTATGCCGAACAGCGTCGCCTGTTCGGCAGCGAGAGCTTTTCACTGCCGTCGCGATTTATCAGCGAGATCCCCACTGAGTTCGTCGAGGAGATCCGGCCACAGATCCAGATGAGCCGGCCGGTGTTCCGCCAGACCGTGTCAGAACCGGCGCCGGGCGGCTTCCGTCTGGGACAGCGGGTACGACATAATCGCTTTGGCGAGGGCGTGGTGTTGGGCTGCGAAGGACAGGGCCATCACGCCAGGGTACAGGTGAACTTCGAGCAGGAAGGACCAAAGTGGCTGGTACTGGCCTACGCCAGCCTCGAACTCATGTAATATTGGCCGCGCGTCCGGAGCCTGCAGGGCTTCCGCACCAGAACAAAACATGAACATACTCATACTCGGTGCTGGACAGGTTGGCTCATCTGCCGCCCATGACCTCTCGCGTGCAGAGGCCAACGAAGTGACGGTGGTCGACGTGAACGGCGACCGGTTGCGGGAACTGCAGGACCGCCTCGATATCCGCACGGTACAGGGCCATGCCGCGCATCCTCAGGTGCTGACTCAGGCCGCCGGCGCCGATGCCGACATCGTCATCGCGCTGACCGACAGCGATGAGGTCAACATGCTGGCCTGCCAGATCGCCTACACGCTGTTCCGCACGCCGACCAAGATCGCGCGCATCCGCTCGGTGGAATACACGTCGTTCAACAAGCTGTTCTCCGCCGAGAACATCCCGGTCGACGAGATCATCAGCCCGGAACAGCTGGTCACCGAATACATCGAGCAACTGATCCACTACCCGGGCGCGCTGCAGGTGCTGAATTTCGCCGAGGGCAAAGTGCGCCTGGCCGGGGTGGTGGCGCACAGGGGCGGTCTGCTCGTCGGTCAGGAACTGCGCCAGCTAAGGCGGCACATCCCCCACACCGACGCTCGCGTAGCCGCCATCTACCGTCGCCGCGCCGATGGCAGCCGGGAGAGCCTCAAGCCCGAAGGCGATACCGTGATCCGTGAGAACGACATCGTCTTCTTTATCGCCGCGCGTAAGGACATCCGCGTGATGATGAGCGAGCTGCGCAAGCTCGAACATCCGATCCGCAAAGTGATCATCGCCGGCGGTGGCAATATTGGTTTCCAGCTGGCCAAGCGGCTGGAGAATACCAACCAGGTAAAGCTGATCGAGCGCGACCGTGAGCGCGCTCGCTACATCGCGGAGCGCCTGTCCAAGACCATCGTATTGCCGGCGGACGCGACTGACGAAGAGCTGATGGCGGAAGAGAATATCGAGTCCACCGACGTCTTCTGCGCGGTCACCAATGCTGAAGAAGCCAACATCCTGTCGGCTTTGCTGGCCAAACGGATGGGCGCCAAGAAAGTCATCGCGCTGGTCAATCGCCCCTCTTATACCGATATCGTAGAGCGACAGAATATCGATATCGCGGTGTCACCCCAGCAGATCACGCTCGGTGCGCTGTTGACCAAGGTGCGGCGTGGCGACGTGGTACGGGTCCATTCCCTGCGCCAGGGCACGGCGGAGGCCCTGGAGACGATCGCTCACGGCAGTCCGGAGACCTCGCGGGTGGTCGGCCGCGCCGTCGAGGATATCAAGCTGCCGCCCGGCACCAACATCGCTGCGCTGGTCCGGGACGGCAACGTGATCATGGCCCATCATGATGAGCGGATCGAGTCTGGTGATCACGTCATCCTGTTCCTGACCGAGACAGACGAGAAGCATATCCGGGGGCTGGAGAAATTGTTCCAGCCGTCCGCCGTCCTGGTCTGATGAGACTGGTCGCGGTCCAGCGCATCCTCGGGGCACTGCTGATGGCCTTCAGCATCTTCATGCTGGTGCCGCTGGGCGTCTCCTACGCGTATGGCGCGGCAGATCCTGGCGATCTGTTGTCGCCCGCCTTCTTGTTGGTCGGTGACGGCGCCGCGCGCCCGTTCCTGTTTGCTTTCTCCACGATCTTCCTGGTCGGCGTCGCGCTATGGGCCCCGGTACGCAAACAGGCCGCCGGGGTCGAGCTGAAGATACGCGACGGCTTCCTGGTCGTGTCCGCATTTTGGCTGGGTCTGGGTCTGGCGGGTTCGGTGCCGCTGCTGATGATGGAGCAGCTCGAGCTAAGCGTGTCCGATGCGGTGTTCGAGAGCATCTCCGGGCTGACCACCACCGGCGCGACCGTTATCAGCGGTCTCGACGACCTGCCGAAATCCATCCTGTTCTATCGCCAGATGCTGCAGTGGCTCGGTGGCATGGGGATAATCGTGCTGGCGGTCGCAGTGCTGCCGATGCTGGGCATCGGCGGCATGCAGCTCTACCGGGCCGAGACGCCGGGGCCGGTCAAGGACTCCAAGCTGACACCCAGGATCGCCAAGACTGCCAAGTCCCTGTGGGCGATCTATCTGTTCATCACGGTCACCTGCGGCCTGGCCTACTACGCGGCAGGGATGGACGGGTTTGACGCCGTGGCTCACAGTTTCAGCACAGTCGCCATCGGCGGCTTCTCGACCCACGACGCGAGCCTCGGTTTTTTTGACAATCCGGCCATCGAGTATGTCGCGATCTTCTTCATGCTGATCGCCGGTGTAAATTTCTCATTGCACTTCGTGGCATGGGGCCGGATACGTCTGAGCATGCCGTTCCGCATGGAAGGATGGCGGCCGGTTCTGCGCAGGAGTACCCACCCGGGCGGCTTGCGCAGTTTGTTCGACGGATACATAGACGATCCGGAGTTCCGCGCCTATCTGCAGATCCTCTTTTTCCTCGCCGTGATAGCCGTGTCGTATCTGCATTTCGAAGGCATGTATCCAGGCTGGGCTGACGCTTTCCGGGATGGGGTGTTCCAGGTGGTCTCGATCGGCACCACCACGGGCTTTACTACCACCGATTTCTCGCTCTGGCACGGGCCACTGCCAGTACTGCTGATCTTCGCCAGCTTTATCGGTGGCTGCGCCGGATCGACCGGCGGCGGCATGAAGGTGATCCGCTGGCTGCTGATCGTCCGCCAGAGCAATCGCGAACTGCTCCGGCTGCTGCATCCGAGCGCAGAGATCCCGGTGAAGCTGGGTGGACGAGCGGTGCCGCAGCGGGTGATGGAAGCAGCCTGGGGCTTCTTCTCAGCCTACGTGGCCGTGTTCGCTGTCATGATGACCATCCTGATGTTCTTGGGGCTGGATCAGGTCACGGCCTTTTCCGCGATCGCCGCATCGCTGAACAATCTCGGTCCCGGACTCGGCGAGGTGGCGTCCAATTACGCGACCCTGAACGACCCGGCGAAATGGGTCTGCGTGCTGGCCATGGTGCTCGGCCGGCTCGAGATTTTTACCCTGCTGGTGCTGGTCACGCCGGAGTTCTGGAAACGCTAGCGACAGCAGATGAGCAATCAGGACAGTGGGCTGAGACAGAACCTCGAAGCGATGCTGGCTCGGGGGCAGGACAGCGCCCTGCTCCGCTTTACGCTCGGCAATGAGTATCTCAAGACCGGCGCGTACGACAACGCACTTGAGCACCTGCAACGGGCCGTGTCGCTGGAACCGGGTTACTCGGCGGCCTGGCGGCAGCTCGGCAAGGCTGCGCAGTCTGGAGGTCATCACGCGAGGGCGCGCCAGGCATGGCGCGACGGCATCGCCGCCGCCCGGGCACAGGGTGATGTGCAGGCCGCAAAAGAGATGACGGTGTTTCTCCGCAGGCTGGACAAGCATCATCCCGGACCTGACGACGGAGGGGAGGAACGATGAAAAACCGGGCCGGTTTTCAACCGGTGGTCAGCGAGGGTGAGACGACGAAAGAATCCTGGCGGATCTTTCAGATCATGGCCGAATTTGTGCAGGGCTTTGAGCTGCTGGTCCGATTACAACCCTGTGTCAGCCTGTTCGGTTCCGCGCGCACCGCCCTGGACCATCCGGACTATGCGCTGGCCTTGCGTATCGCCCGGATCCTGTCGGATGCGGGCTTTACCGTGATCACCGGCGGTGGACCCGGGATCATGGAGGCAGGTAACCGGGGCGCCTACGAAGGCGCCTCACCCAGCGTCGGCCTCAACATCAACCTGCCGAAGGAACAGGCGCCCAATCTGTTCCAGGACGTGGCCCTGCGCTTCCGGCACTTTTTTTCGCGTAAGGTGATGTTCGTCAAATACGCCTCGGCCTACGTGGTACTGCCGGGAGGATTCGGCACGCTGGACGAGTTTGTCGAGATCCTGACCCTGATCCAGACCGGCAAAAGCCGCCGCATCCCTATCGTGCTGGTCGGCAGCGACTTCTGGGCCGGTCTGATCGACTGGTTCCGCGGCGACCTGCTGGCCCGCGGCGCGATCCACCAGCATGATCTGGACCTGTTCACGATCGCGGATACTCCGGAGGCGGTACTGGACATCATCTTCGAGCACTACTCAGATCGCGGCCTGGGGCCGTCGCCAGAGGAAGCCGAAGTCATGCAGGACCTCTGACAAGGACGCATGCCCAAAGCCCGCCACAACACGCTTGGCCGCGCGGCCGACTTCGTCGATCAGGGAGTCTGCTGGCTCGGGCGCGCGGTCTCGTGGCTGTGTCTGGCGATGGTGTTGTTGACCGGTTTTGTCGTCGTGCTCCGCTACCTGTTTGACCAGGGCTGGATCTGGATGCAGGAGCTGGTCACCTGGATGCACGCCGCGGTGTTCATGCTCGCGGCGGCATATACCCTGTCCCATGACGAACATGTCCGCGTCGATATTTTCTACCGGAAATTCTCGGCACGCGGCCGCGCGCTGGTCGATACGGCTGGCGTGATGCTGCTGTTGCTGCCGACCTGCGGCTGGATCCTGTATACCGGCGCCGGCTATGTGAGCGCATCGTGGGGCATGGCCGAGGCCTCGCGTGAGACCGGCGGCATGCCTGGTCTGTTCGTGCTCAAGACGCTGATCGTGATCACGCCGATCCTGCTCGCGCTTGAGGGTATCGCGTTCGTGTTGCGCGCCTGGCTTGCTTTGCCCGACGTGTCCGGAAGCGAGCGGACCTAGCCGTGGAGTGGATGGCGCTGCTGTTGTTCGCCTGCGTCATCGTGGTGCTGCTCGCCGGCTTTCCGGTTGCGTTTAGCCTCGCCGGCACGGCGTTGAGTTTTGCGGTCATCGGCATGCTTGCCGGCGTATTCGACGAGTCCTATCTGGAGGCGCTACCCAACCGGCTATTCGGCATCATGGTCAACGAGACGCTGGTGGCAGTGCCGCTGTTTGTGTTTATGGGCGTGATGCTCGAGCGATCGCGACTGGCCGAGGATCTGCTGGATACGCTGTCATGTCTGTTTGGCGCGGTGCGCGGCGGGCTCGCGATGTCGGTCACCCTGGTCGGGATGCTGCTCGCGGCCAGCACCGGGATCGTCGGCGCGACGGTGGTCACGATGGGTCTGCTGTCACTACCGACCATGCTCAAACGGGGCTATGCCCCGGGCATTGCGACCGGCACCATCTGCGCGGCCGGGACGCTGGGACAGATCATCCCGCCCTCGATCATCCTGGTGCTGCTGGGCGATGTATTGTCGACAGCCTACCAGCAAGCACAGCTCAGCCAGGGGAATTTCTCTCCCGAGACGGTCTCGGTCGGCGAGTTGTTTGCCGGCGCCCTCCTCCCGGGCCTGCTGCTGGTGATGCTCTATCTGCTCTGGCTGATCTTTCTGGCGTTCGTACGGCCGGCTTCGATGCCGGCGCATCCTGTTGCGGACGACAGGACGGATCTGGGACGGCGGGTGCTCAAAGCGCTCCTGCCGCCGCTGGCACTGATACTCGCGGTACTCGGCTCGATTATCGGTGGGCTCGCCACGCCTACCGAAGCAGCCGCGGTC
>JBATKC010000443.1:0-22916 GCA_049669065.1 Gammaproteobacteria bacterium | reverse complement strand
GGATCTCTCGGCCCTGAGGGCGTCGCCGCGGCCTCCGCTCCAAGCTGGCGCAGCGGGAACGGTTCCCGCAGCACCAGCGTGCGCGCCGGGACATCCATCGCGCGGGCCAGCAGGGTCGATCCGCAATGGGCGATATGAAAGATGAAATTTATCGGACGCTGGGCGACCCGGCGACGCTCGAATTCATCCAACAGCCCCGGCAGCGGCAGCCGCCATCCTCGCCGGGCCGCCGGGACGATACGGCCACGGTCCATAAACAGTGATTTCTGGTAGGTCTCGCGGGTCATGGGTACCAGGTCCAGGCCATCCTGGCCGAACTCCAGTGGACAGGCGTCCGGGCGCCGGAAGAAAGTATCCGGATCGAGTGCGCTGGTTGTTTCGTCCATGTGCCCGGCGGCCGCCGGCCGTCCGTTCTTTGATACCATCGGGGTGTCTGAGTCTAACCTGTTCCGTTTGCGCGCGCCGCGGCTGCGAAGCGTCCGCAGGGACGCAGACGGATGCGGACAGACCGCCACCGGATCACAGATCATCGACTGCCCAGGCAAGCCATGCGCCACCTCCAGTTACCCGACGGATCGACACCGTATGCCGCGCTCGACGGCAGTGGCGCCACGCTTGCAGATGTGGACGCCGGCGATGTGATCCAACTGTTCACGACGCATGGCGCGCTACTGCTGCGCAATTTCAATTATGATCTGGCGGGGTTCCGAGCGTTTAGCGGTCAATTTTGTTCGCGCTTCGTGCGCAACGAAAGCGGCAAGCGCGATCAGGTCTCCGCCGATGGCACGACACAAAGTGTCAATCTGGGACGCGAGGCATTCCCGCTGCATCCGGAATTGTCACGGGTTCCGTGGCGCCCGGATATCGCCTGGTTTGCCTGCGCCCGGCCGCCAGCCAGCCGCGGCGAGACGCTGGTCTGTGATGGCGTGGCCACAGCAGCCGGCCTGGACGCTGACACAAGGGCATACCTGGCGACCCGTTCGGTGCTTTACCGTGAGGAAACGCCGCCCGGCGCGTTTACCGAATGGCTCGGTATCCCGCCGCCGGACGACACCACGCTGGCGGCATTGTCCGCCCACAGTCCTTTCCTGTTCCAGCGTGCGGAGGGCCGCATCTTCCGTTCGTTTACCGCGCCCTTCCTGCATCGCCCTCTGTTCACCGACCAGCCGGCCTTCGGTAATTTCCTGCTGTTTGCCCGGCGCATGCTGCACACCCGGCAGTTCCCGTTGTACGAAGACGGTAGCCTGATCGAGGACGAGATCTGTGATCAGATCGCACGGGTCAGCGATAAGCTGACTGCCGCTCACCGCTGGCAGGCGGGCGATATCCTGATGTTGGACAACAGCCGCTTTATGCACGGCCGCAACCCGGTGGATGATCCGGACAACCGGGTCATCTGGACTCAATTCGGCTATGCATCGTTCCTGCGCGCAGACGATCCGCGCCGGGAACAGCTATGGCGGCATACCGATGATGCACGGGCGATCTTCTTCGGGCTGACTGCCAAGAGGACAGCAACGGCGCACTAGTCCGTGGGCCACGGATCTGGCGAGCCAGCTCAGCGCAGCGTGTAGCTGTATGCCACCGGCTGACCGCTGCGCTCGACCAGCAGGTCGAAATTGGGCTGCCCGCGCAGCGCGTTGATGGTCTGCATGAATGTGCCGGGATCACTGGCTGCGACACCATTCAGACTGAGGATGACATCGCCGTCCTGCAGACCGAGACGATGAAAATCTCCGCCAGGCAGCAGCCAGGCGACGCGGTAACCCTGCAGATAACCGTCATGGACCGAAGGCTCCAGCGAGATCTGGCTGACCAGGCGTTGCCGATCACCGACCGCCCGCTCGAAGTCAGCCAGCGGCAGGCTGATGTCGTAGCGGGGTGGCGCCGATGGCAGGTCCTGACTGGCTGCCCGCAGTTTGCTGCGAAGAACCAGCAATACCCCGCCCTCAGCGCAATCCATCTGCACCTGTCTGGCGCCGACATCGACCAGCAAGCAGCCGCCGATCTCCTCACCCAGATCGACAATAAGCTGACGGTGATCATCAGTCTCAAACACCGCATGGGACGGTTCGCCGACGCCAGTCTCCATCATCATCGTGCCGACCAGGCGCAGGTCGCCAGCCGCCGCCGTCAGTAGCGGCAGCATGGCGCCGAGGACCAGAATCGACAAGCGTTTCATGCGCTCGCGCCTAGGCCGGGAAGAAGTCGATGGGTTTGGTCGTAGTGACCGTCGCCACGTCCTTCTCCTCGAAACGGAACATACGCACCCGCGCCATCAGCTTGCGCTGGAATTCCGCGTCCTCGAGTTCGCTGGAGACGATGTTGACATCCGTCACCTCGCCACTTGGAGCGATGGTCAGGCTCAGCACCAGCTTGCCGCGCAGAGTCGGGTCCTTACGCAACGCCCGGTTATACAGGGCGTAGATCGCGCCTTTGTTCTTGTCGAACACCAACTCGATCTCTTCGCGACTGCGGGCAGCGACACGGCCGTCACCGCCACCCCCGACGGCACCAGTGCCGTTGCCACTGCCGCCGATGCTGCTGGCGACCTGGGTGGTGCTGCGGCCGGCCAGACCGCTGCCGCCCGTATTGCGGCTCAAGCCAGCGGTATTGATGCCACCGCTGGCCTTGCCGGCCCGGGATGTGATCACCGAACGTTCGTTATGCGAGGTGATGCCCTCGCCGGCCGCAAGGTCGCGATTATTGGTCACCGCGGCTACCGCCTCGTTCTCACGCAGGTCGGCGAGGCTGTCCGCAAAAGCCATCAAACCGGCCTTGGCCGCCCGCTCCCGGGCCGGCTCTGGCGTCGGTGCCGGCTCCGGCGATGTTTCTTCCACCACCTTCTCCACCGGCTGCACGATTTCTTCGACGGGCACCGGCTCCGGCTCGGCCTCCTGTACCACCGGGGGTGGCGGTGGCGGCTTCGGCTTCTCCAGCATCAGTTTGGCGAAGCGTTGTGGCACCTCCGGCACATCCTCGACTTCCGATTGTGGGATCGGCAGCCAGGGGATGATCAGGCTCAGGACAAGAACCGCAAGCGCGATGCTGCGCAGCAGCTTCTTGAACCGCTCCTCATCCTCCGGGATCGGCGACCACGGCAGCGTGTACAGCCGGTAAGGGATACGGAATGTGGCGGCAGTCATGTGGCGCTACCTCCCGCACCTTCCGGTGCTTTCTGCATCACTGCCAGCGACACGCGCCCGTAATCGGCCTCCGTACAGGTGGCCATCACCTTGCGTAACAGGCTGTACGGCACCGTACGGTCACCGAGGATCGTGACCTCACGGCCGGCGTCTTCGTCGACTCGGATCAGGCGCCGCGACTGCTCGTCCAGCGCTGCCTTGAGCGGCAGCAGCGTATTGCCGCGGCTGGCGGCCGCATCGGCAGTGCTGAGCACCGCCTTGCCCTGGACCAGGATTTGGTCTTTGTTGACCAGCACTACCACGGTCTCGCGTGGCTTCTCCTGACTGACGGACTCGGGGATGTCGACCGAGCGAGTGGGCAGTTCCTGGACATCCGAGGAGTTCACGAGGAGGAAGAACACCAGGATGGTAAAGATGTCCATGAGCGACACCAGATTCAGGGCCGTCCCCCGCCCACGGCGGTGGTGGACCTGCATGCGCACGGCACGTTTTGACATTTTCATGACCGTCTCCCGTTCAGCGGCCCGCAGCCGGCGCGTCGCCGATTGAAATCTCCGGAAACAGCTCGGCCATCGCCATGGTGCCGGTTTCGGCTTCCTCCACGACAACGACACGTACCGCATCCATCACCTGGACCAGTACGTCGTAGGAGATATCCGGCTCCAGCAGCAGGGTCGCCTCATCGACGCTTGGCGCGCGTGCCTTGACCTTCTTGAGATAGGCCGAGAGCGCCGCATAGTCGTGACCCTCCGGTCCACGCTTGAGCCGCTTGAGCAGCCCCGTGCGGCGGTCACCGATCTCGATCGAAGATTCGCGCACGGTGATTTCCAGATTGAGCGCGTTCTCGATCTGCTCGTTGCTTTCGGCAGAAGGCCCCGGCAGGTTGAGTTCCAGCACCGAAACCCGCGAAAACACCGCGGTGATCAGCAGGAACGGCACCAGGATAACCATGAGATTCATGAACGCGGTGATGTTGATATCCGCTGTTTCATGGTGCCGCCTGCGATTGAGCAGGCCAGCCATCTCAAGCCACCTCGACGCCGCGTTCAGCGACCGTGTTGAGAAACTTCACCGAGGCCATTTCCAGGCTGTCCACGACTTCTGTGGTCTTGGAGCTGAGCCAGGTGTGAGCCAGCAGCAGCGGGATCGCGACCATCAGACCAAAGGCGGTGGTGTTCATCGCCACCGAGATACTGGCTGAAAGCATGTCCGCTTTCTCCGCCGGATTGGCAGCGGCAACGGCGGTAAACGCCCTGATCAGACCGATGATGGTGCCGAGCAGACCCAGCAGCGTGGCGATGTTGGCCAGCGTAGCGAGGTAATGCGTGCGCTTCTCGAGACGCGGCATCACCTCCAGCAGACTCTCTTCCATGGCCTTCTCAATGTCGTCCCGGCGGCGCGCGCTGCCGACCCGGTCGAGGCCATAGGTCAGGATGCTGCCGATCGACGACTTCGATTTATAGGCCGCGTCACGAGCCTCCTTGAGCCGACCTGCGCTGACCATGGGCATCAACTTCTTCCACACCATCTGATTGGTGAGCCCGGTCTTGGACAGGTAGAACCAACGCTCCAGCATGATCGCCAGGCCGATGGTCAGGACCAGCACGATCGGGTACATAAAAAACCCGCCGTCCTGGAAGAACTTCACTATCGTGGTATACGTTTCCATCCTCGTCACTCCTCTGCAGAAACATCAACAACGTCCGCGCTCTCCGTCTGGAGGTCGCGGTAATAAGCGAGCCTGAGTCGAAACACTTCGCGCTCAACCGGCGCGACTGCCTCGTCCAGCAGGCTCTCCACCGGCCGCCCCGGGATCTCACCCGGCGCGGCTTTTTTCCATGGCACGATGACCATCACCTTGGGCAGCTCCCGGTTACCGGTCACCGTGCTGGTCTCGAGTTTCACCGTGTCCTCGGCCTGAGCCGTGCCCAGCACCGCAAACGTAATCAACGACAAGATGACGGTCGTATATCTCATCGTTCCGCCACTCTCGAGGTGACCGGCAGACCGAGCCGCATTTCCAGTTCCGTTACCCATCGCTCCACCTCCGGATCGGGTCCATCGAGCTCCAGATAGCGCTCGTAATGCACCAGCGCCTTGTCCGGCTGACCCATATAAAGATCCAGCAGCACGCCGAGGTTGCGGTGGGCGAGACCGTAGTCCGGACTCAATTCCAGCGCCCGGTTATAGGCCTCGGCCGCGGCATCGAACTGGCCGGCACGGCGCTCGAGGATGCCCAGTTGATGCCAGGCCACCGCATCCTCCGGGTCATGGACAAGCACCTCATCGACCAGCGCCCGGGCCTCGGGCTCGCGGCTGTCGGCGGCGAACAGGATCGCCAGATTCAGCCGCGGACCGTCCAGCTCCGGATAGTCCAGGATCAATGACTCCAACATCGCTTCCGCCTTTTCGACCTCGCCGTCACGGATCGCGTCCAGCGCCTGCTGATAGCGTCGCTGTGCCGCCGGATCGGCCGCAGAAGCGGCCTGCTCAGGCGCCGGCCCGGTGCTCGCACAACCGGCCAGCAGGCTCAGTCCGAGACCGACCGCGACCAGCAGGATGCGGCGCCCGTTGTTAGTCGATTTGGACGACAAGTCGCTCTCCCATTTCCTCACGCGCATAGCGCCCCGGGACCAGCTGCGCCAGTTCCTCGAAGCTGCGGATCACCCAGGTGTCATAGACCCCGTCCCGGGTGCGCGCGGCGTTTGACTCGTGGATTGCGATGGCCTGCTCCTCGAACGGGAAGGCCTGCTCCTCGAGCAGAATCTCGTACTCCTCGAGCGCCGCCGGGTCGAGATCGGCCGGGCGCTCGGATTCCATCAGCGCGGTGCCAAACTGGTGATAGATTTCAGCGATCCGATAAGTCGACTCGGTGACCACGTCGCTGATGCCGTAGTCCGCGGCCCGGCCGTAGCCCGCCAGTGCAGTCTCCATCGCCGACTTCTTCATCTTCAATGACTGATCCAGCGGCGCGGTCAGGCTGATCGAATCGAATGCCATCCGCTGCGGCTGGACAAGTTCAATGGTGGCCCTGGCAGCGAGGGTACGGCTGAGTTCGGTGCGCGCCTCTCCCGAGTCCGCATCCGCCGCCACCAGGGCCTCCAACCAAAAAATCGTTTGTACTGCGTCACCCTGCTGCCGATAGAGCTCGGCCAGGGTGTGTCGCGCCTGCATCGCCTGATCCAGCGGCAGCGGATAGGCCGCCACATAGCGCTTCCAGGTCGCGGCTGCGCCGGTCGCATCGTCCGCCTCCTGCATCAGCCCGGCGGCCTCCCACAGCGCGGCGCGACGCACTTCCGGCTCCTGCGAATCCAGTCCCGCGATGGCGACCAGCTCGTCTGCCGCCTGACGGCGGTCGCCGGTCTCCATCAGCGCCGACGCCAGATTGATGGTCACGCGCTCCTGGAACTGATGACCGGGATAGCGACCGCGGAAGGTCTGCATCGCGTCCACGGACCGCTGCCAGGCACCGGTCTGCATCAACAACACGGCAGCGTCGTAATCGGCGATGGCGGCCGTCTCACTGTCCGGCACTGCGGCAAAGACCCGCTGGTAGTGCGCGACGGCCGTGTCCACCTGGCCTGCGGCGGCAGCGGCCTGGGCCTGGCTGTAGATACTCGCGGCCAGTCGGTCGCGGACCTTCGGACGCTCAAGGTCGTCCGCGTCGAGCACTTCGAGCACGGCGATATAGGCGCCCTCGCTGCTGAGGAAATCCTGTTGATCGAAGCTCGCATGGCCGATCACCAGCCACGCCGTGCGCTGGTATTCCGTCGCCGGCGCCACGGGGGCGTCGACGATGATCCGGGCCTGAGCGATGGCCCGATCAAGATCGCCGCTCTCGAACAAGGCGCTGGCGGCATCAGTACGCACCGATATGGCCTGCTCGTGCGTCGGGAACGCATCGGCGAATTGCAGCGAGCTCTCCACGGCCATCGACTGCCAGCCGCCGTCAGGGTCGAGGCTCGCCTGTTCGCGCCAGGCCAGCAATGCCGCATAGCCGCTCTCGGCCGCATGCTCGTGTTCTCCATAGCCGTAGGCGGCATGCTCGTAAGTCCGTGCGGCTTCCTCATAGCGGCCGGCCTCGAACAGGACTTCGGCCAGCAGGAAGCGATGCTCGGCCGCGCCCTCGTCATCCGGGAAGGCCAACAGCCATTCTCCATACCAGCGCGCCGCCTCGTCGTAGTCTGACGGGCTGCTGCTCTCCAGCGCCATGGCGTGGTAATGGCGTGCCATCTGATCCAGCGTCTCGCGCAGATAGGCCCAGTCCTGTGGCTGATCCGCCGGGTCGCGGCTCTCCCAGTAGCCACCGGCAATGCCGAAACGCTCGACATAGTGCTGTTTCGCCTCAAGCACCCGGGCGCCGAAGCCAGCGGCAGCATATGCGTCTGCGACCCGCGCCTGCATGGCCGGTGCCGCGTCGCTGTCCATATGGGTAAGGACGAATGCCTCAAAAGTGGCGGCAGCGTCCTGGTAGCGTTCCTGCTCCAGATAGAGCTGGCCCAGGCTGTCATAGAGCAGGCCGTCGTAGGGAGTCGGCCGGGCCCGGGCGCCCAGATATTGACGCAGCGACTCGGCGCCATCGACATAGGTAAAACTGATCGACACGGCCCGTAGCGAATCTTCTGTCAGTTCGCGATCCGGCCGGTCCATGGTCTCCATGTCTGCCGCGGTCGGCCGATCCTGCAGATGGGTGTCGAGCACGGCGAAGAAATAATTCAGACTCTCCTCGTGCAGGCCCTGTTTGAACTGGGACCAGCCGTGTTTGTAATAGGCCTGTTCGAGGAACGGGCCGTCGCCCATGGCGATGACTTCTGCATACGCCTGTTGCGCGCCGTACCAGTCCTTGCCGGAGAACAGGGCCTCACCGCGGCGGAATTGCGCCTCGGCCAGCAAGGGTCCATCGCCGCCCCCTGCCACCAGCTCGTCCAGCGTCGCCAGCCCCGCTTCGCTGTCACCGCCCAGCTCCAGCGCTCGTGACAGCTGATAACGGGCGCGGACCGCCTCTTCGCCCTCGGGATTTTCGGCCAGGAATTGCTGATAGAGGGCGATGGCCTGATCGAGCTCCGCTTGTGCCAGCGGCGTCATCCCCTCGTCCAGTTGACGGTTCTCCGCTGCCTCCAGGGTCAGATCTGCCAGCCGGCGCAATGCCACCGCGCGGAGCTTTGGATCCGCATCGGTCTCCAGTTCAAGATAGCGCGCATAGTGTTCCCGCGCGCGGTCACTGCTGACGGTTATCGGTTCGTCGACGATCTGTTCTTCGCTCAGTGCACCGACGCTGCCAACGTGATCGGACGGCTCCGGCTCCGAACCGGAGAACGGCCATATGCCCAGCAGGCTTCCGGCCAGCAGTGGGGCCAGCAGGCTCATGGCTGCACCTCGGCAAGCGCGGCGCGGTCGTAACTGGCAGCCAGGGCGTAGCGCGCCTGACCCAGGTATGCAGTGACCCTGCGCTGGCGTGCCGTCAGCTCGGCGATCGCCTGGCTCTCGAGCTCTGTCGCCTGACGGCGGCTCGCCGCGGCCACGCGTTGGCGCAGGACTTCAAGACGTGCGGCCGAGGTCTCGATCCGCGCGCTGAATTCGGTAAAGCGGCCAGGCTCTTCTGCCTCGGCGCTGCGCACGCGTTGCAGCGATGCGCCTGCCTCGTTGAGAGCTCGCTCGCCGGACTTCAGATTCTTCTCGGCCACGCGCAGACGCGGCAGGAACTCGGCGTTCACGTTCCAGTGCAACACGCCGTTGAGAAATTCGGCCCGGCGGCGCTCGGGGCTGCCCGGAGGCGCCTGTTCCAGCACGGCCGCAAGGCGCGCTGCGATCTGCTGCTCGCTCTGACTGGCCAGTCCCATGGCATCGCCCTGATCGCGGATCCGCTGCAACTCGAGACTGGCCGCAGCATGCGAATCATGCAGATGCTGGAGACGCTGCTGATCGGCGCTGGCGTTGATCAACTCGCGCCGCGATGTGAACCGCTGGCGATGCGCGGCGAGCATGTCTTCGAAGGCCCCCATACTGTCGGCCCAGCCATCGAGCAACTGATCCATGGCCTTGAGATCCCGCAGACCGCGCACGGCGGAACGGAAACGGTGCTCGGCCATCAAGCTGTAGAGATAGCGCGGTTCGTCTGCGGCCGGCAGCGGCGAGCCATCCGGGGCCAGATTCAAAACCGCGGCCGTCAGACGTCCGGACTGGATGCCGTCGATGCCTTCCTGCAGGCGCAGCAGCTCCGTCTCATAGAGATCCACTGCGCGCTCGTAGTAGCCGACCGCGCGTCCGGGCGCGCCGAGCTCGGCATAGGCAAAAGGCAGGGCCAGGAGTGACTCTTGTACCGCCGAGTCCAGCGGGTCGCGTTCGGCCAGCTCGGTCCATGGACCGAGTGCTGCCTTGTAGTCGCCGCGCGTGCTGTCCGCCCAACCGGCGCCCAATAAAGCGCGGGTGGCGTAAGGACTATCCAGCCGCACCCGATCCAGTGCCGCCCGGGCCCCGTCGGCGTCGCCGGAGGCCAGGCGCGAAAAACCGAGAGCCAGGTTAGCCCGGTCGCGCAACACGTCGAGCTCGCCTTTAGTCGGTTTGGCGCTGCCCACCCGCTCCAGGAATTCCTCTCCCCGTTCGGCCTCCTCGCTGCGCACCAGGGCGACGCCAAGGTTGTACCAGCCATAATCGCGCCAGCCGCCCGGCAGCTCATGCGCTGCCAGCACCGCCGCCGCTTCTGCCGGCCGGTCGAGCTGCAGCAAGCTGCGGGCCTCAAGATCGTAACGCTCGGCCTGCAGGCTGCGTGGCAGCTTGTCGCCAATCCGGCCAAGCGCGTCTAACGCGGGACCGGGCAGGCCGGATTCGTAGCGTACCCGGGCCAGGTAGTACCAGGCCTGATCGCGGATAACCGGTTTTGCGTTGCCGGCCAGCAGCGTCTCGAATACCTCGCCGGCGTGCCGATGCATGTTGTAGTCGAGATAGATGCCGCCAAGCACCAGCTCGGCCTCCTCGGAATGATGCTCGAGCTCGCCGCGCTGTCGGGCGACCAGCAGCCGCGTGATCGCCGGCACATTATCGCGCTGGAAGAAATAGAACAGGGTCTCGCCCCAGGCCAGATCTTTGGCCGCCTTCGGCGCCGCCTGGGCCCCGGATACCGGCACGCACAGCAGTGCCACGCCCGCGGCGGCAACAAGCGACAACAGTGGAGACCGTCGGATCATCAGACGCTCACGTCATTCCCACATGCGCACGGCAAATTCCGGCTGCAGCGCGGACTTGCTGTCGGTGATGCTGAGCTCGAGGAAACGGGCACCCAGCCCTTTCTCGAGATTGACGCTGGTGGCGCGGCGATAATCGCGGCCATGTGGGCCGACGCCGGTAAAGACGGCCACGACTTCATGCTCACCAGCCTTGAGATTGCCCATGTAGACCCGGTGCACGCCGCCGCGGTAGAGGGCATCGACCTCGCGTTCCGTATACAGATACTTCGCCACCTCCTTGTCATCGATACTCAACTGCACCGAGTCCAGAGCGAAGAAATTGCCGGTATCCATGGACAGATAGACCGCTACCTGGGTGTTGGCCGGGAACAGCAACTCCTCCTCGAGCAGGAACAGCTCGCGGTTCAGATCGAGCACCTCGTCTTTCAGCTCCTCGATCTCGTCACCGAGGGCTACCACCGGCGCCTCATCGGACAAGACCGGTGCCGCGAACAGCAGGCCTGTGAGCAGTCCCAGCGTCAGCGCCGCAAATGGCACGGCACGCTTAGTAGAAGGCCGAGAAATAGATCTGGAATACATGGCTATTGAAGTCATAAAGATCACCCGTCCGGATGTCGGTGAAGTCGTCGTAGCTGAACATCAGATATTCGTAGCCCATCGTGAGCTTGGCGCGATGGACTCCAAGAGGCAGGTTGTCCCGCTGCATGTTCCAGGTCAGCCGACCGCCTATGGCATGGGAATTGAAGCTGGACAGCTCCTTGTCTCGCGCCATGTAGTTGTACTCGCGGTCGAAGTTGTCGCTATAGAAGGACGCCGCGTCCTGGGTGTAATAGCGATAACTCAGGTCGATCAGCCATTCATCGTCGATGTAATGGCTGGCCCCGATCTCGGCAGTGTTGGCCTGGATCTCCCAGGTATCGGTGAAATACTGGTAACCGCCGCGGATCGACGTCTTGCGGTTCCAGGATTTGAGCAATTCGAAGCCCACCGCCTGACCGGTGCGGGTGCGCGGATAGCGTTCCGGTATCTGCGCGCCGAGGATGCGGGCGGAGCGGTAGGGGTTGTTCAAATAACCCTCTTCCAGCACCGCCTGGTAGTTCACTGTAGCCAGCAAGGTGGGCGTGAGGACCTGGGTGAGCCCGACGCCGAACGTGTCCCGGTCAACGCGGTCACGGAAATCGGTGTCGACCCGCTCCACCACGTCGTCGCCATGGGAATAGGCCATGGTCACGGTGCTCATGCCGGAGAACACTTCCTGGCTGACGACCAGGCTGTAGGTGTCCGAGGTGTAGTCGTCTTCGTCGCTGTTGGTGTAGCCGACGCCGATGATGCTGTCACCATAAAGCCACTCGAAGCCAAGGCTGTACTCGGTGCGCTCCTCGTCGTATGGGCTGGCGCTGGTCACCACGTCAATAGACGCGGAGCTGATCGTGTCAACGTAGTATTCGGCCGAAGCAGACAGTCCCCAGGCGATATTCTTGCGCGCGAACAACGCCGGCCCGGTGACCTTGACGCCGCCTCCGTCATAGGAGTGATACAGCGCCTCGAGACGGTCCTCGGGCAGCGTCGCGGCACTCAGCGTCACCGCCGCCAGACAAGCCGGCAGCAGCAGCGCCCGGGGCCAACGTTGTCGCTCAGTTGCAGCCACAGCCTCCCCCCTGGTTGACGGAGGCATCTCTGGCCCCTTCGCGGACATCGAAAACATGCTGTCGGTATTGATCCATGAGCGGATCCCGTGACAGTGACATGATCGGATCAGCCAGCGCTTCCCGCTCATAGGGCAGGACCCAGGGCTCGATGCTGCTGCAGCCGGCGAGGCCCAGCAGACTCAGACAAAGCAGCATGGTGCGCATCATCAATCCTCCCTCAGCAGGGTGCGCACCTGATCCAGGTAGCGCTCCTCATAGCCGGGTTTGTAGCCGTGGTGGACATAGCGCACCCGCCCGTCCCGATCGACCAGCACGGTGACCGGCATGGCACGCACGTCGTAGAGCTTGCTCACGTCCTTGTCGGCATCGAATAGCAGCGGGAATGACACGCCGAGGTCCTCGGCCATGCGCCTTGCGCCATCGGGTTCAGCATCGACATTGACGCCGAGCAGCGTGAATCCTGCAGGCTCATAGCGCTGATAGATGGTCTGCAGCGCCGGCATCTCCTGACGGCACGGACCGCACCAGGTCGCCCAGAAGTTGATCATCACCACGCGGCCCTGATATTCGGACAGCCTGAGATTGGCGCCGCTGAGGCCGCTCAGGGTGAAATCCGGCGCCGGCGAGCCGACCAGATTGCGTGCCGCGGAGACGCTGCCGGCGACAGCCAGGGCCGCAACAAGCAGGGTCGCCATGAGAAATGTCGGTCGGCGCTTGATCATCAGAAGAACACTCCCATCGACAGGGTGATTTCGAAGTTGTGCTTCCACTCGTTTTCACCGAGCAGATCGGATTCAAAGATGCGATCGCGGGCCTCGAGCCGCAGCGAGAACCAGTCGCTGACCAGCGTCCTGAGACCGAAACCGGCGAGGAAGGTGACGTTGTCTTCCCCGACGAAGCTGGTGTTGCCCGCACCAAACGTGATGTACATCGAGCTGGCCCGCGCCCAGCCGCTGCCGACAAAGACCTCGCCCGGCAAGACGTTGTAACCGATCGACAAGCTGTAGCTGGTCAGATCCTCGTCCTCGCTGTCGAACAAGGGCGCGCCGATACGTCGGAAATTGCTGTCGCTGATCTGCGACCAGGCGTACTCGCCTTCGAGATAGATGTCTTCGCTGACGTGGTAGCCGAGCCGGCCGCCGTAGATCAGTTCGGTGCCGAAATCCTCGACGCTGAGCGCGCCGACAAAACCGCTGATCTCCCAGTCCTCGGTATCGATGCGCGGGCGTTTGACATCCCGACGATCCAGCTCCGGCTCGATCACCGGGCCCGACGGACGTTCGGCCACCGGTTCCTCGTCGGCAGGTATCTTCGAGTCCTTGCGGAAGGCGGCGCAGCCGGAAGTCACCAGCATCGATGCGGCAAGCAGAATCAGCAATATGCGTTTGGTCTTCATCCTGAACCCCTAAAAGAACACCGAGAATCCGATCGTCCATTGATCGAAGTCTTCGTTGCTGTTGTCGTCGATCTGGACGACGTAGTGGCGATAATCGGCCCTGAGGATGAAGCGCCGGGCCAGGTAGGCGCGCACACCGAGGCCGGCATTGGCAGACCAGTCCTCAGTGGATGTGTCCTCCACCAGCACGCCCTTGGGATCGTTTTTGAAACGTCCAAGACCGAGCGTGAAGAACGGCGACAGACGCCAGACGGTCAATGGGATGACCGCCAGATTTGCGTCCCATAGCGTGGAACTGGAGAAGGTGCCCGATACTTCGGACAGCGCCAGCTCGGCCATGAAATGCTGGTTGAAATGATAGCCGGCGCGGAAATTGAAAACCTGGTCGCCATCGAAATCACCGGTGGCGAAGCCGGCCTCGAACTTGCGCTCCAGATAGTCATCGAAGGCCGCGTCGCGACCGCCCCTGAGCGGCGCGCCGGGCAGCGCGCCCTGTTCGATGGCACGCCGGTCTACCCAACCCTCGATGCCATCCTCGGTGCGGACCTTGAACCAGTCGGTGCGACGTTTGAGCAACGACACAGTGCCGCCACGTTCGACGGTATGGAATACCGGATAACCGCGTCCCGGACCGCTATGCAGTTCGACGTAGGCGGACTCTACCTCGACGACCTGCAGCGTACGCGCGGCCCATACAGGGCTCGCGACACAGGCCAGTATCAGCAAGAGTGCGAACGGCAGGTTCGACTGCCGACACCGGGTCAGTGCTTGTTGGCGCGCATGTGTCATGGGTTAGTACCCGCAACTCCCTATATCTATCGGTGCGCAGAAGCCGCAGCTGGTGCCCTCGGCGTCGTCCACCCGGACAGATATCCACTGACGGATGGCGCCATAGCAGGCATCCGTCGTCGCCGGGAAGATGTCGCCCCCGGTATGCGTGCCGGACACCGAGAACGCGCCCTGCAGGGGTTCCAGCAGGACCTTGCTCTGGTCCGGGTCGTTGAGATTGGCAAAGCCCTTGGCGGCGAAGAAGTTCGCCATCATCTCGGGCGAATCGGGCTGGGCCCCGGGGAAGATCTTGAATGCTCCCCCGGAGCCCGCGCCCACGTCGTGACAGCCACTGGCTGCGCAGGTGGTCTGACCGGAGCGGCCGCTTATCACCGCATCGAAGATGGGGTTTACGCACTGCTGATAGTCGGCCACGCATAAGGTCTCGCCGCTGGCGGCCACCGGCTCGAAACTCACGTCATCGTTGCAACCCGCAAGGGCTATCGCGACGGTCATGAAGATCACTCTGCGCATCTGCGGCCGTTCCTTCAGGTCGAGCAGTTGCCAGCCGCGATCCAGTTGAAGATCGCCAGGTAAGCCGGGTCAGTGGGCAGCAACACCGGACGATCGTCGAGCGTCGGATCTTGCGGATCATCAGCCACGGCGGTGTCATCGATACGCGGATGCATCGGGGTCGTAGTCTCGTCACCGCTCGGGTACAGCAACAGATAGCTGGCTGCCGGATCGCAGACATCGTTGACCATCGACAAGCTGACGTTGAAGTCACCCTCGACGTTGCCGGTGAGCACAAGGCGGTTCGGGGAGAACAGCTCGTTTACCGGCTGGCCGGGTATGCCAAGGCCACCGAAGGGCTGGTGACAGGCGGCACACTGGTCCATCAGGAACGGATGCACGCTGCTCTCGAAGCTCGCCTCGGACAGACCGCGGACACCACCACGGACCTCGTCACTGGCACGGAAACCGTCGTTGTTCGCATCGTCAAACGCGTCGTTGTAGTACTGGCCGCCGAGATCAATCCACTCGGCCACCAGGCGCTTCTCGGAGGCGTTGAGCATGCCGGAATGATCCACACTGGGCGGCACCGTAAGGCTGTTGCCAGCGCGCAGCTCCTGCTCGTACAACTTCTCGACCAGGAAGCTGGTGCGTGAGCTCTCACGGGAGCTGCCGGTCATGACCATGCCGTCCTCACGCACGACTTCGACCTCACCGTCGTCGTCGACCCGAATCTCCGGCAGTCCGGTATCCGGATCGATGACCGGATCGCCGATCATCACCTCCTCGTAG
This sequence comes from Gammaproteobacteria bacterium, assembly GCA_049669065.1. Classification (GTDB taxonomy): domain Bacteria; phylum Pseudomonadota; class Gammaproteobacteria; order Steroidobacterales; family XN24; genus CAMYOC01. The sequence goes on along the minus strand of JBATKC010000443.1, from coordinate 7,468 downwards.
GACAGTACGCGGCCGGTACCGGTGACCGTGTCCCGCAGGTCGAGGCCCATCGATACCGGGTCGTCCGGATCGTTGTTGTTGTGGCAGCCGGTGCAGGTGTCCGCACCACGATCCGCAGTCCACAGCGGCTGGATGTGCTCCGGATAATTGACGATGCCGTCGACCGGAGCCGGCACGCCGGCCGGCAGACCGCTGTAGTCCAGCACCAGATCAGCCGCCGGTATGGCCTGGGCCGGGTCGGTCCAGACATCGGTGAACACCATATCCGGCATCACATCCAGCGCGGTCGTATCGAGACGAGTGAGGGTCTCGGCCATGGACTCGCCGGACTCCGCGGTCAGCAGCGTGTTCGGATGGAACCCGGCGATCGGGGCCGAGTTGATCGCGCTGCCACGGCGCGGAGAATGACAGCCGTTGCAGGTCCGAGTCTCGCCGGGTCGCGCCTGGATCCAGTTGGTATGGGTCTGGAAGGCACGGCCATCGGCGTCCACGACGGCGAGGCCGAGCGGAGTGTCAGCAGGGACCTTTATCCGGAATGAACCGTCCGGCTCCAGCGGCACGTAGCCGACGATCTGTTGCATCTCCAGGTCGGTCTCGCCGATGGCCTCGCGCGACAGTCCACGCGGGGTCGGGACGGCCTGGGTGACCCGGACAAAGCGTCCCGGGCGCTGCTCGGCGGTCGTCTGCGCCGGGTCCTTCATCCGCGCCAGATCAGCTACCTGACTGCGCGTGTCATCCGGCGGCGGCGAGGTCATCGGGATGTTCTCGCCCGGGGCCAGCATCGGCGTCCCCATCAGGTTCTGGCCGTCGGTGTCATAGACGCTCTTGACGTTCAATATGGCCATGCCCTCGGCGGCCAGGGCCGCATCGAGCTGCTTGTCCGCGATCGTGTTCGGTGTCGGCCGGGCCGCTACCGCTATCGCGTCGACGTAGGCAAACCCTTCCTCGGGCAACGCGATCGGACGCAGAGACTGTGTGTCCAGGTCAAGCATGTAGACGCCGTAGAGAGGGTCACCCTCGACTTCCATCACCTCACCGGTAAGGGGGTTGGTCTCGTCTTCGGGCCGGAACGGCGACCAGCTGACCAGCGCCCGATTGGTACCGTCCCACAACGGGAACGGCGTGGTGTAGCGGCCGAATTCGGAAACTCCCATACCGAAATCGATCTGGAACAGCGTGACCGACTCCTGACCGGTGGTGCCTTCTGGCGCGTTGGGATCGCAATCAGAGTTCTCGGAGCACTCGCGGATATCGATCGCCATCACCGCGCCGCCCTCACGCGTGCCTGACAATGGCATCAACGAACTCATCACCTGGCCGCTGGGCATCTCGCGTGGATGCAGGAAGCTGTTACCGGGGCTGAACGCGCCGTACTGGACGAAGATGTTGGTGCCGTCCGGATTCGTGAAGAAGAGCGGGAAATGATTGCGATTACCGACGTGGTCCCAGCGCGCGAACATGATCTCGCCGGTGGACAGCACGGTCGGGTTGCGGTCATGGCTCTGGTTGAACGAGATCTGATCGATCTCGGTACCGTCGCTGTTCATCACGTGCAGCAGGATGGCCCGTTCGCGCTCATATTCGTCGAGATGCGCATAGGGTTCGACACCCTTCTGTTGCAGCACCTGGCGCGATTTCTCCTGGCGATTCGAGGAGAACACGATACGGCCGTCCGGCAGATAGGCCGGATCCACGTCATCGCCGGCATTGGCGACACCGTCATCGGAAACTATCCGCCGCAGCGCGGCCGTCTCGATTTCGTACTCCCAGACGTTCCAGCTGGGATCATTTGGGCCGCGCATCGAGAACAGGATACGGGTACCGTCGTAGGACACCTCCGGGTCGGACACATCGCCCTGCCCCTGGGTATAGTCACCCGTGATATTCATCTCCTGAGCGCTGGGCGAAGACAGGTCGCGCATCAGCAGATCACCGCCGGGGCGGAATATGACGCCGTCGGTTGGGTTACCCACCGCGCCGACTTGGCGTTTGGCGAAGACGATGGGGAAGTCCCCTTCGACCACGACAGCTTCGTTCGCAGTCTCACCGTCGCTGCCGCCACAACCGCCCAACGTCAGCAGCAGGCCGAAGGCCAACGCGTATGAGACGCTAGAAATCCGATATTGGTCCATTGGTTCAGTCCCTCTGTCGTTTCCAGACGACGCGCATGCGCCGATATGAGCCGACTCGGCGACGCGGTTGCGGGCCGATCAGCGGAAAGATTCTTCAGAGGGAGGGTTGGGCGGCAGAGCCTGATCTGATCCGGGCCGGGATAACCCCGCCTGGTCAGATCGCGCCTGGTACCGGCAACCCCGCTGTCTTAGGAATATCCCGTAGACCGGTGGCTTTGCGTCTCCGTCTTTCGACGGATTTGCCTTTGTCAGTGGCTTGCAGGCTGGCACGAGTGTTTGACGCTTGTCAACGCCCCGAAGCGCAACCTGTCGACTAGTTGGCGTTAGTAGACCGCTTGCCTTGACATAATTCTGAGACCCTTCTCACAGTTTGCGCGGATCGAGGTGATTTCGATCCGCCAAACGGTGGTTACATAAGGTCAGGTGCGGCAGACGCGCACGCTGCCGTCGCGCTTCCCGGGCGGTGGGCAACGATCCATAAACGCGCGCTGCCAGGGCTCGATCGCGTGGGAGCGGAGATGGAATGACGCCGCCTCGGAGCTGGCAAGCATCACCCGGCGGTCGGGGTCGGTGCGCTGGTAAATCCGAACCTGCAGGGACATGACGCCCTGAGTGTGCCCTGCAGGATCCAGCCGCATCCGGCAGTGCAGATGGACACGTCCGCCTGGCGCTGAAAGCGACCGACGCGGATATCCGCCGCAGGCGTCCAGATAGAGCCGCTGCCGATCGGCTGAAGAGACTTCGACAATAGCGAAATAATCACCGGGCGGAGCGCCCTCCCCGTTGACGATCAGGTACTCCATTTCTATGCTCAGCTCGGTACCCGGATAGACCGTACTGCCGTGGCCGGGCGAGAAGTGCATCTGCTCGATACGCGCCGCGGCGATCACGGGTGAGATGTGCCGCAATGGACTGCAGGAGGCCAGCATCATAGCGACGACGATCAAGCCGATCGCTGTGCCGCAATGTCGTCCAGTGATGGGGGGTCCGACCATCGTCACTCCCTCGACGCCTGACCCAGGGCGTTCCGGCGGGGTCGATTCCGCGCGCCGTTGGTGCCGGGTCTACAACATTGATCGACCCGGGTCGGCAGAACTTGAGCGCACCGGCGTTATGGGCCGTCAGGCAGCCCCTGCTGCTCTGCTATGCTTATCCATCGATTTAGTCCGAGGCAGTTAATGGAGCTGGACCACGGCTTTCGCGTAGGGCGCTGGGAGATTCACCCCTCCAGGAATTCCATTGCCGACGGTGAGCAGGCGGCACGCGTCGAGCCCAAGGTCATGGGCGTGCTGGTCGAGCTGGCGGCTCGACCGGGTGAAGTCGTCACGCGCAACGATCTGATCGAAAAGATATGGCGTGGACGTATAGTCAGTGACGAGGTCCTGTCGCGCTGCGTGTCCCTGTTACGCAGCGCGCTAAGGGACGATCCGAAAAATCCGCAGTTCGTCCAGACTATACCCAGGGTCGGATATCGTCTGATTTCCCCGGTCACCGAGCTCGAACCGCTAACGGCAGGCACCGCTCAAACTCAGGACATCGTCGAGACATCACCGGTCTCAGCGTCACAGCACCGACCAGTCAGCGCCACGGCTGCTACGGCGAGACAGAAGCCTCCACCAGCGTCAACGCTCAAGATCCTGTTGCGGGAGTTGCGCCGACGCAATGTGTTTCGGGTCGCGGCGAGTTATGTAGTGATCGGCTGGCTGTTGATCGAAGCGAGTTCGGTGGTGCTCGATCTAGGCGCACCGGCCTGGGTGCCGCGAGTGATTTCTTTTCTCATCGTGCTCGGGCTGCCGGTCGCCGTGGTGCTCTCCTGGGTCTATGAACTGACGCCTGATGGTCTGCGGCGCGAACGCGAGCGTCCGCGCTACGGGCCCGCCACACGCGTCACCCGACGCAAGCTCGACTACGTGATCATGTTCGGCCTGGCGTTCGGCCTGGCCTACCTGATCGGTGAACGGCTGGCCCGGACCCAGGAGCAGGTAGCGGGGATCAGCGCTACAGAAACGCCGCAGATTCTGGCGGTGTTGCCGTTCCGCAACCTCAGCGCGGATCCCGCCAACGAGTATTTCAGCGACGGCCTGACCGAGGATCTGGTCAACAGCATCGCAGGCATCGAGGGTATCCGCGTTATCGCCAGCACCTCGTCGTTCTCGTTCAAGAACAGCGATTCCGACGTGCGAGAGATCGGCCGCGCGCTTGGCGCTGGCACAATCCTCTCCGGCAGCGTGCGCAAAGACGGCAAACGCATCCGGATCAGTGCACAGCTGGTCGATGCGAGCCGCGGATTGCAGCTATGGTCGGAGAGTTACGACGGTATGCTGGAAGATGTCTTCGAGGTTCAGGACACGATCACCACGGCCATCGTCTACGAGCTGCAGCCAGCTCTGCAGAGCGGCGTCTCAGGCGAGAAGCTGGCGCGCCGCAAGCCGACTGAGAATCTCGACGCATACGAACTCTATCTGCGCGGCCGCTACCATCTGCGCCGGCGCGACGAAGAAGCGATCAGACAGGGTATCCAGCTGTTCCGCCAGGCCATCGAGCTGGACCCGAATTTTGGTGCGGCCTATCTGCAGCTGGCCACTGCCTACGCGCTGCTGCCGTATTATTCCTATGAATTGGAAGAGGACATGTTTCTAGCGGCTCGCGCGACCATCGACCAGGGCAAGCTACATGACGCCAGGGTGGATATTGCCGCACGCGGCCTGATCGCCTTTATGAATTTCCGCAGCTGGGAGTGGAACGCTGCCGAAGATAACTTCGATATCGCGCTGGCCAACGCACCTGGTGATGCAGATTTGCATCAATGGCAATCCCAGTTCCTTGCTGCCGTCGCGCGCCCGGTGGAGTCGCTGGAGGCAGCGCTGCGCGCCAAGGAACTGGATGCGCTGTCACCGGTGGTCAACGACCGGCTTGCGGTGGCCTATCTGTGGAATGACATGGATGATATGGCCAATCGCCAGTTCCGCCTGGCCGATGAGCTCGGTCTGGCGCCGAGCGCCAACCCTGAGGCCAGCCTCGTGCTCAAGCTGCGTCTGGGCGACTACCAGTCCGCGCGGGAGATCATGACCGTGATGCAGCGCATGCTCGGCCGCAACACGGAATGGATAGACAGTTTTATCGCTGCGCAGGGGGATCCCGATCTCCGGCCCGCCGCTATCGAGGCGGTCACCAGGGCCGCAGCTGCCAGCGAGGTCTCGCCGCGTTATCTTTATGGGCTGTGGCTCTATCTCGGCGAGGCTGATCGGGCTATGGATATGGCCTTCCAGCTCCTCAACGACCCACCGTCATTTGCCGTCGAATTCCTGTTCTCCCGGGAGAACAAGGCCCTGCGTGAACATCCCCGCTTCGCTGAGCTGGTCAGCGCCATCGGACTGGATCGCTACTGGGACCAACACGGCTGGCCGGCATTCTGCCAGCGTGGGGGAGATGTAATACGATGCCGATAAAGACGCTGTGCAGACATGCAGCGGTGCTGCCGGTATTGCTCTTGTTCTTTGCGGTATCGGCAGCCAAAGCTCAGGAGCGGTCCGATTTTGATTCGGCACCGGAGCAGATCGTGCAGGAACTCGCCGGTGACGTATTGCGGGCGCTCGACGAAGGCGGGGCGAGACCGGCCGCCGACTCTGCAGAGCTATACGCGCTGGTCGACCGGGTGTTGCGTCCCCGGTTTGACTTCGCCTACGCCTCGCGGCTTGTGCTCGGGCGTTTCTACAAGGACGCCAGCCCGGCCGAACGCGAAGCATTTGTCAACGCATTCTACGACTACCTGGTCAGGGTCTACTCCCATGCCCTGCTGGCGGTCCGCGAGGATACGCTGGCGGTCTCGTCCTCTAGCTACGGCATCGACAAGGACATGGCCGTGGTCAGGACGATTATGCGCCTCAGCGACGGTATCGAGCTTCCGGTGGACTATCGTATGCGCGCTACCGACGGCGGCTGGAAGATCTGGGACGTGGTCGCCCGGGGCGTATCCTACGTCAAGATCTATCGGGCGGACTTCGGCGCCATCGCCGGCACCGGTGGCGTCGGCGCCCTCAACGACTGGCTGGACAGCCAGCAACGGCGACAGTGATCCGGTGGTCGAACTGCCAGACCGCAGCGGCAACCGCGACCTTGGTTATCCGACACGCGTTTCCATATAGGCGCGGTAGTCCATCACCTTTGCCGCGTAATCCCGGCTCATATACGGTGAATCGATAAGAAAATCAGCGCTGGCCGCATTGCAGGCCACCGGTATGTTCCACACCGTCGCCAGCCTCAGCAGCGCCTTCACGTCCGGGTCATGAGGGACTGATTGCAGCGGGTCCCAGAAGAAGATCATCACATCGACCTTGCCTTCGGCGATGCGCGCTCCAAGCTGCTGGTCGCCGCCCATCGGACCGCTCATCAGGGCTTCAATCTCGAGACCGGCGCGTTCGCTGACCCGTGCAGCGGTGGTGCCGGTGCCAAGCAGTACATGACCCCGAAGCGTGTCACGGTGACGGCATACCCACTCCATTAGTGACGACTTCATATGATCGTGAGCAACCAGCGCGATGCGTTTTCGCGCGCCCAGGACACGCGTGTGTTCTGCCCCCATCTCGCCTCCCCCCACGTTGCGGATCCTGTCCGCGAGCTTATTCCCGATCGGTATCCAGATACTCTTTTATTTCCGCCGCAAACACGCTGGCCGGCTGGAACCCGATGATCAGGCTGCCGGAGATGATCCCGTCATGCTCGACGCCGATCAAAAACGCGGGCGTTCCGCTGATCCGGGCCTGACGGACCACCGCCAGGTCCGCGTCGATCCGGGCCTCGATGGCGGGGTCCGCAAGACAGATATCAAACGCCTCCGTGTCGAGCTCCAGTTGCGCGGCGTAGCCGCGTAGCTGTTCATCGGAGAACCTGCCCTGACGCGCAAACAGCATCTCATGCATGTCCCAGTATCGATCCTGGCGATCGGCGCAGGCGGCGGCCACCGCCGCCGGTCGCGCCCGCGGGTGACGCTGGAGGGGGAAATCGCGCGAAACCAGGCGCAATTTCCCGGTAGCGATAAAATCGCGCTGTATCTCAGGCAGACGCTCGACCGCAAAAGCCTTGCAGAACGTGCATTGATAGTCGCTGAACACGACCATGGTCACCGGCGCATCCTCGGCGCCGAGCGACGGACGCTCGTCGGCGGGCACGGCGCGGGTACCGGCCAACGCGGGCATACCGGAACAGACGAGCAAAAAGCCCGTGACAATAGCGGTGCGATAACGAACTGGTAGCATGATTGAATTCCTTGCGATGTCCTGCAGATCAGACCGCGAACGGGCCATGAGTTCAATGAGCCAGATCAAAGATCCCGGCCG
>JBATKC010000442.1:0-26878 GCA_049669065.1 Gammaproteobacteria bacterium | reverse complement strand
GGCAACGCCAGGGTGACCGGGCCGGGCCGCGCTGAAGAGGTCGCTTTCATGATGCCGCTCTACGCCGGCGATGAACTGGAGGTGGATTCGCCCGGGATGTCGGTGCAGGTGAAGTTCTTCGGTGGCGACGAGGTCATGGTGCAGAAAGGCGAGCCGCTGAGGATCGAGGCACCGCCAGAAGAACGTGGCATGCTGAGCAGCGTCATGCTGGCTATCTCCGACAAGGTGTTCCGTAATAATCAGGTCTCGCGCCGGAACCTGGTGACCCGCAGCGACGGCGACGAGCGGCCGTTGATCGTGTTCGGTATCGGCGCCGATTTGCCCCCGCAGAAGTTACGCGCAGGAACGCGCGCGTTGTTTATCCGCTGGAACCTGGATCTGGACCGCGTCGCCTACCGCATCGAGGCCGTCAGCGGCGCGCAGACCCTGGCCGCGGGCGTGGCTGAAGGAGATTTCGTTTTGATCGAAGGGCTGGATCTCAAGGCAGGCGCAGACTATCGCCTTGTCGTGGAAGGTCAGGACGGCCGCACCGCCGCCGGCAATATCGCCGCGGTCGCCGAGGCGCCCCCGTTGACGCCCGCCGAGCCCGCACTCGGCACCATCGGCCAGGCTATCAGTCTGCTCGAGTTGGGTCAGACAGATGATGGGCAATGGAAACTGGAGGCCATCCAGGGTGTGGTTGATCTGGCGCCCGACGATATAGACCGGGCGACGCTCATCGAAGAGATCTCGGCGCTGTGAAAACACTGCTACCGATATGGCTGACGCTGTTGCTGTCAGTCACCGTCGACGGATCGGCTGCGACCGTTCGTGAAGACGTCAACGCGGATATCGCCGTGGTGCGTGGGCTGCGCGCCCTGAGCCTGGTCCAGCTGGACAGCGATTACCCGATCAATCAGGCACTGGCCTACGACTTTTTCGTGCCGTGTCTCGATTATGCGGATCTGGCTATCGGCAACACCGCCCAGCAGGCCATCCGCCGCGACGTGGAGCGGGATACCCGCAATGCGGTGATCGATGTCTACGGCAAGCTGGATTATCACGCTGCCTACAAGGGGCGCGACAGTCTGCGCACCCGCAGCCTGGATGCGACCCTGGACCTGTTGTCGACGCAGATCAATGAACAGTCCCCGGGCAGGAATCTCGGCTATCTGTGTGCTGCGACGACGAGATTCGAGCGGGTGGAGGTGGACTTCGACGCGGTGGCGCAGACCTTCGAAGACGAGTACCGGCGTTACGCTACGGCCGATCCCATCTTCGATCTGCCGCTGATGCGGGTGCTGGCCAGCGCTGAGTTCTGGCCGTCAGTGGAGGCGCGACGGCGCGTTTCAGCGATGGGCCAGCAGCGCGCAGCTGCCGCAGCCTCGAAGGATAGACTGCGCGGCGCTTATCTGTATGGCTATTCGGCGCTGGCCGAGCCGGATACCCGGGAGTTCATACGTCTGGGCGATCTGGCGCTTGGCGCTTCGGGCAATGATCGCATGAGCATAGAGGTACTGCTGTTCTCACGTACCCGTCTGTTGATCGATCCCGATGCGGCGGTGCAGATCGAGCTGATCCGGCAGATTTTTTCGCGGCCGCTGCCGAGCCGGCGCGCGGCCGAGATGTTGCCGGTCGATCACCTGGACCGCGTGACCCACTGGGCCACAGAGTCCTATATCAATCTGGTCTCGGAGCACTTTACCGTACAGGAGTACGACGCGGCGGTACGCATCATGGAAGCTGCCGAGCTGATCCATAGCGAGGTGCGCGACCCCGAGGAGAAGCTGGCGTTTGACCCCAAGGCAAACACCTGGAGCAAGCGCTTTTTGTTTCTCAACTATCAGACCCAGGACTACCGACGGGCGGTCGGACGTCGGCGTATCGATCTGCTGCGCCAGATGCAGGTGGCTGCTGATGTGCCGCTGGACATCCAGCCATTGATCACTGACACGATGTTGTCCTCCGCCGAGGGCATGATGTCGATGCTGATGCGTGCCTATAATCCGGGCTACCGCGATATCTGGAAATACGCCAAGACTGAAGACATTGCCATGGCACTGGTGCTCTACCAACGCACCGGGAATGAGGTGTTTTTTGATCTTGCCATGTTTGCCGTGCAGGCTACGTTCCTGAGTCTCACCGATCTGTCACTGCGCTGGCAGAAGATACGCGCGGCGGCCGACACGCCGCGCACACGGCAACTGGCGGCCGCGGGGCAGCGCGCGCTGTTCGGGTTCGAGGCGGAGATGATGCAGCTGCTCGATTACATCAGTTCGGTGCAAGTCGGAGACAAGCCGCTGACCCGCGCGCAGATCGAGGACATCCACAAACGTTATCGAGCATCCGCGCGTGCATTCAACGAAAGACAGCAGGTGCTGCAGGAGCTGTTTCAGCGGATGCCGCAGGCGCAGCAGCTTCTGGCCGGTCAGCCACCGCGGCTGGCTGAGATACGCAGTGTGTTGAGGCCGCGTGAGGGCGTGATCTACATGGCCCGTGTCGACGATGACTATCTGACCTTCCTGGTGACCCGCACGGGCGTACGCTTTGTCCACAAGCGCGACTCGGAGGTACGGGTGCGCAGGCTGATCAACCGCATGATCGAGAATCTGACGCCGCGCCCGGGCGGCGGTTACGGCGAGTTCGACGTCACCACGTCGCGGGAATTATACGAACTGACCATCGCACCGCTCGAGCCGGATCTAAAGTCGATTAACGAGATCGTCTGGATCGGGCCGGATGCATTGGCCGGTCTGTCGCCGGAAGTCTATACGGATCCCGGCGGCACGCTGCTATTCCAGCGCTTCTCGGTCACGCTCAATGCCAGTTTGACGGACATGGTGGAGTCCCGCCGCATCCCGGCCTCCCGCCGCGGTGAGTCGCTGACGGTGCTTGCGATCGGCGCACCGCAATCGACCCAGGAAGAGATCGCCTGTCTGGTTGATGGCCGCTGTCCGCCGGCGGAGTCGGGGCGGAAATTCCGCAGCGCGAGCACAGACGGCGATCGACTGGTATTGGCGCCGCTGCCGGAAACGGTCAGTGAAATGCTGGCGCTGCGCGATGCGCTCGACCCGGTCGATGCAACACTTCTGTTGGGGCCCGATGCGCGCGTGGCCAATGTGCAACAGCGCGCCGGCAACCGCTGGGACGTGATGGCCTTCGCCACCCACGGCGTCCCGGGTGACCGGCTAGAGTCGGTCGGTCTGCTCGAGCCGGCCCTGTTACTGGGCCAGCCCGTTGAAGGTCGACAAGCCTTCCTCAGCACCTCGGACATCTCGGCCATGGGCGTGGCCGGCGGGCCCGTCGTTATCCTGTCTGCCTGCGACACGGCCCGGGCCAGCAACGGCTCGATCTATTTCGATTCGTTGTCGGGCTTTTATCAGGCGTTCAGACTGGCGGGCGCCAAGGGTGTGGTGGCCACGCAGTGGGAGGTGGCCAGCGACGCAGCGCAGCGTCTTATCCCCGACTTCGTCAGCCGGGCCCGGCGCGGCGAGACCTTCAGCCAGGCGCTGCGCCAGGCGAAGATCCGGCTGCGTGACGAAGCGCCCGCGTCGTTACAGCATCCCGGATACTGGATGCCGTTCGTATTTTTGGGTGACGGCGGCGGCAGTCTCTGATCCGCAGGGTGTGGCAATCCGCGCCCTCCGGCTGTCGCGGCAATCGACGATGCCCCGTACTATAATCGCCGGGACACACGGGGTGAGAGCTGAATCCGGAGGTCACGACCATGAACCACAAACGGCGGCGTCCTGCCAATCGCCGTGCGGGATGCAAATTGTGCAAGCCATGGAAGACCAACGGCTACCGGACCGACCGCGAGGGCGGTGAACGCTTCTCGGACCACCGGCGTCGACGCGCTGCGGAAACCGAGCTCGACCTGCGTTGAGGTAAGGCTCTGCAATGGCAGGAAAAGGTGTCGGAAAAGGTGTCAGATTTATTTTCGGCGCTGGCCAACGACCAGGCGAAACCGCAGGCTCGGATTCCGACTGAACTTCGCGCCATTGGCCAGGTCTACTCTGAACCGTAGTATGCTGGCAGCCTTGGCCTGGATGGCGCCCAGATATTAATCCGCGTCGCCGATCACTACAGGAGCAGATCCTTGAAAGTATTATTCGCGCTCGCCGCGCTTATCCTCGCTGGCCAGGCTCTGGCCGCCAACGAAATCGATACCAAAGTCGAGACGGCCCTGGCCGCCGAATCGCGTCCCGAAGCGGATCGTGAGCGCGACCGAAATCGCCGGCCGCTGGCGACGCTGAATTTCTTTGGCCTGAAGGACAACATGCGCGTGCTGGAACTGCTGCCGGGCGGCGGCTGGTACACGCGGGTGCTGGCACCGGTGCTGGCCGAAAACGGCACCCTGTATGTCTCTCTCGGCACCGGCTCGGTCAGCGAGCGTGTACTCACTGAACCCGGGTTCGAAAAAGTCGTCGTGCTCGAGACCAGCGCCAACATCCGTCGTCCGGAAGGCGGCCGCTACTACGCGCTGGATGATTTCGACTTCGGCGTCTCGGATCTGGACATGGTGCTGACCTTCCGCAATCTGCATAACTTCGATATCGAGTCCCGGGCGCGGATGAACGGCCAGGTGTTCAAAGCCCTGAAGCGTGGCGGGCTCTACGGCGTGGTCGATCACACCAAGCGTCATATGGAGCCGGAGAACGTCGAGAACCGCCGCCGCATCGACCCGGTGATGGTGGTCAAAGAGATGCAGGACCAGGGTTTCGAATTCGTCGGTTACTCGGATCTGCACTATCGTGCCGATGACGAGCTAAGATATGAGGTCGGCCGACGCTCGGTCACCGGTAACACCGATCGCTTCACGATGCTGTTCCGCAAGCCCTGACGCACGGCCGCACCTCTGTAGACAGGCCAAGCCGTCAGGATCGTTTTCTCTGTCCCGCATCTGTTTTGTCGGGTGGTGATGACGCGCGCATACACGCCTTTTCACACCCTGCCACGCGTGAGTATGCATTTTGATCTGTGGCAGGCCGCCGTCAGAGCGTCAGCGTGAGCCCGCCATCGGGTGTCAGCGTGGTGCCGGTGATGTAGCTGGCCTCATCCGAGCAAAGAAAGACGATCGACCCGGCGATCTCCTCGGGCTGGCCCTTGCGCTTCATGTGCACCCGGTGCGCCAGGAATTCCTCGTAGAGCTCGTCGCCAAAGACGCCGCGTAGCCGCTGATGCATCGGCGTGTCGATGATCCCCGGGCAGACCAGGTTTACGCGGATACCCTGCGGCGCCAGTTCCGCGGACACGCTCGAGGTCAGACCGACCAGGCCGTGTTTCGACGCCACATAAGCCGAACCGGTCGGGAATCCCAGAAAAGAGTTGACCGAGCCCACGTTGACGATCGCACCGCCGTGTGCGCCATCGAGCATGGCTCGGGACTGATATTTCATACACAGGAAGGTGCCCTTCAGATTCGTGTCGAGCACCCGGTCCCATTCGTCTTCGGGCAGATCTCCGATGGCAACGAATTGACCCTCGATGCCGGCGTTATTGACTGCGTAGTCGAGACGCCCGAATGTCTCGATGGTGTGGTCGACCATCCGTTCCACATCCCCGGCAAGGCAGACATCCGTCTTGACGAAGCTCGCCTGTCCGCCCCGGGTCTCGATTTCGGTGACGAGCGCCGCCATTTCGCCCTCGCGCCGGGCTGCGAGCACTACCTTGACGCCTTTTGCAGCGAATGCCTCGGCCGTCGCCCGACCGATCCCGCTGCTGGCGCCTGTAATCAGGGCCACTTTGTCTTTCATGTCTCGCATTTGTGGTCTCCGGGAGTGTTGTTCAGACTTGCTCGAGCCGGTGTTCGTCTGATATTCCGACAGGCAGATGGTCATAATATCCAAAAGCATGCTCCGGACAATCGCTATCGCTGCCAGCGTCGGCCTCCTCGCGGGAGACATCGCGGCTGCCGATCTTGAGCTGCCCGTCAACGAGCACCTGATAGGCAGATGGAACAGCACCGAGTCAACCGATCACGGCCGACTCGAGGCCTCTCTCAAGCCAGTCGGGGAAGGCGAATATGAGCTGTGGTTCAAAGTCACCGGGAGTACTATTTTCAATCCCGAGGGGAAACCCTACCCGGACGAGGGCACTTATCCGCTCAAGCTGAAACGGACAGATGACGATGGCCTGTCCTTCACCTATCGACAGCCGTTTCCCCGCATAAAACCGCTGTTTTTTGTACCGAGCCGCCTGACCTATCGGGTCACGCTCGAGGGGCCGGTAAAGACGACAGGTCGTGGCCGCTGGAATGCGAAGGTCAACGATCACAATCTGTCCCTGTCGCTGTGGGTCAGGCCGGGCTCTATTGTCGGCATGTATGACTACGATGGGCGCTGGGCGACGGCTGCCGGCACATTCCGGCTGGTCGTAGATCGCCGTGAGCGTCCCGGGGAAACGAACAAAACGTTCAGGCAGCGTGTTCCGGAAGCCGACTGAGACAAGGTGTTATGGACACCGCCCTTCTGCCTGTAAGGGCAAAGCGTCGTGCATGGCTATTAGATAAGTGGGCTGTCTCCGAACCAATGCCCGAACTAGCGCATGGCGCCGTCCCCATTGTTGTATAAGTAACCTATGAGCTTCCTCTCCGAGATCAAGCGTCGCAACGTGCTCCGCATGGCCGTGCTCTATGGCGTGACCGCCTGGTTGATCATGCAGGTGGCGGATGTGGTGATCGGTCTCGCGACCCTGCCGGAATGGTCAGGGCAGGCTGTGCTCGGCGTGCTCGCCGTCGGCTTCCCGATCGCGTTGATCTTCGCCTGGATCTACGAAATCACGCCGGAGGGGGTCAAGCTCGAGAGGGAGGTGGATCGGTCGGAATCGATCACCCATATCACCGCCCGGCGTATGGACTTCGTCGTTATCGCGGTGCTGGCCGCCGCGGTTATCGTGTTCGCCTATGACAAATGGTGGCTCGGCCCCAACGACGGCTTCCGGCCACCGCCGAATTCCATCGCGGTGCTGGCCTTCGCCAACATGAGTCCAGACGCCGATCAGGAGTTCTTCTCCGACGGTATCTCCGAGGAGCTTTTGAGTCTGCTGGCCAAGGTGCCGGAGCTACAGGTGATTTCGCGCACGTCGGCATTCTCGTTCAAGGACAAGGATGTAAAACTCACCGACGTGGCCCGGGAACTGAACGTCGCGCACATCCTGGAAGGCTCGATCCGCTGGGCCGGGGACCGGCTGCGGATCACTGCGCAGCTGATCGACACGCAGTCGGACTCTCACCTGTGGTCGGAGACCTATGATCGCACTCTGGATGACATCTTTGTGATCCAGGACGACATCGCCGCCGCGGTCGTCGACAAGCTCAAGGTCACGTTGCTTGGCGCCGCGCCAATGGTCGACGAGACCGACCCGCAAGCCTATGCGCTGTATCTGCAGGCGCGGTTCCTCAGCCGCCAGGGCACGCCCGAGAACTGGGAACAGGCGATCGCGATGTTCGAGCAAGTGCTGGCCATCGATCCGGGCTATGCGCCGGCCTGGATTGGCCTGGCCAATGTCTACGGCCGCCAGGCAGACAACAGCCTGCGGCCGGTGGAGGAAGGTTATGCGTTGTCCGCCAAGGCCACCACCCAGGCGCTGGCGTTGGACCCGGCGTATGCACCGGCCCACGCCCGCCTCGGCTGGATCGCGATGCATAACCAGGGCGATCTGGCGGCGGCGGCGCTGCATTACCAACGGGCGCTCGAACTAGACCCCAGCAATACCGGCATCATCTTCAGCGCTGCCAGCCTTGCCGAATCCCTGGGCCGGCTGGAGCAGGTCATCACGCTGGAAGAATACGCGCTTATCCGCGACCCGCTGGACCCGGTCGCGCACAATAACCACGGCGATTCCCTTCTCTCGGCCGGGCGCTTCGACGAGGCCATCGCCGCCTTCCGCACCGCGCTGACCTTAAGCCCGGGCTATATCGGCGCGCAATACCGGATCGGCGTCGCGCTGTTGCTCCAGGGCGAGCCGCTGGTCGCCCTCGAAGCCATGCAGCAGGAGCCCTTCAAAGCGTGGCGGCTCATCGGGCTGGCCATGGCCCACCATGCGCTGGGCCGGCAGGCCGACTCCGATGCAGCCCTCGCCGAACTGATAGAGAAATACGAGCAGGATGCGGCCTACAACATCGCCTACGTGATCGCGTTCCGCGGCGAGACCGACCGCGCCTTCGAGTGGCTGGACAAGGCGGTGGTCTATAACGATCCGGGTCTGGCGGAGATCGTCAATGAACCCCTTTTCGCCAACGTCAGATCCGACCGACGCTGGCTGGCGTTCCTCGAGCGGATTGGCAAGGCGCCGGTGCAGCTGGCTGCAATTGAGTTTAAGGTGTGGCCGCCGGAATAGGCTTCCAGGCATTCGGGCGCCTGGAACCTGGCCTCTGTTAATCTCTATATGGCTATGTTCGTCTCTACCGTCGCCGACGCTTTTTTCCAGGTACCCCCGGCAACGTTTGCCCGAAGATCGTCACTCCTATCTTAAATGGTCCTTGTAGATGGGCGGGAAAGCTAAATCCGACGACAAGATTCAGGCGTGCTGGCGCGAGGCTCGTGCCAGCCGCCTGGCAGTGCTGGTCGATGGCGCCAATGTCTTTGGCACGTTGAGAAAGGCGCTGATGAAAGCGCGGCGCTCGGTGATCATTATCGGCTGGGATGTGGACAGCAGGACGCCGATCGTCGGCGAGGAGATCGAGCCGGACGATGGTGCGCCAGTCGAACTCTGCGAATTGCTCTCGCATCTGCTGGACAAGCAACCCGAGCTGGAGATCCGGATCCTGCTGTGGGATTACTCGATGCTCTACAGTCTCGAGCGCGAGCCTCTGCCACGGATCATGCTCGCCTGGAAAACGCCGCCCCGGCTGAAGGTGTGTCTGGACGACCAATTGCCTATCGGGTCCAGTCATCATCAGAAGATCGTGGTCGTCGATGACGAGATCGCGTTCGTCGGCGGTCTCGATCTGACTATCAACCGCTGGGACACCCCGGAACACATGCCTGGTGACGAACGCCGAAAGAATCCGGATGGCACTATCTATGGGCCGTTCCACGACGTGCAGATGCTCGTCGAGGGTGACGTGGCCGACGCGATCGCCGAGCTGGCCCGGAAGCGCTGGCAGCGCGCGTCCGGGGAGCATCTGTCCCGCGTTGACGTTGGCGCCGATCCCTGGCCCGAGGGGCTCGACTTCGATATGGAGGATGTGCCGGTAGCGATCGCGCGCACTATTGCCGCCCACGAGGACCAGGTCAATGTGATTGAGGTGAAGGCGACCTATCTGGAGATGATCACGGCGGCAGAGCATGCCATATACATCGAGAACCAATACCTCACAACGGAGGTAGTGGCGCAGGCCTTGCACGGCCGGATGCAGGAAAGTCCTGATCTGGAAGTGGTCGTGATCTGCCCGGAATCACCAGGAGGATGGCTTGAGGCGAAAACGATGGGTGTCGGGCTGGATCGCTTTATGCGGCACTTCGAAGATGAATCTGTTGAACCCAGGATCCGTTTTCTGGCGCCATCGGTCCAGGGAGGAGGGCAAACCGAGCCGTTGATGGTGCACGCGAAGGTCATGATCGTGGACGATCAATACCTGCGGGTAGGTTCCTCCAACCTGAACAACCGCTCGATGGCGGTCGATACCGAATGCGACCTGATTGTGCTGGCGGAAACTGACGCACATCGAGCAGCGATCCGGGAGATCAGGGGGCGCCTGCTCTCGGAGCATCTCGGGATAAGCGCAGAGGAACTGAGCAACCGTATCGATGACACCGGCTCGCTGATCGGTGCCGTCGAGAATGGCCCGTGCGGGACCCGCCTGATCAAGCGCCTGACCCCGGCCGAGGAGGACCCTGACTCGCTGACCGAGACGCTCAAATCGCTTGCCGATCCCGAGGAGTCGTTGGATCCTGGCGATGTTCTCGGCGACGCATTTGCCGCGGTCAGGCAATCGAGTGTCCGACAACGGCTGCTGCGTCTGAGTCTGGCCGGCGCCGCGCTGGTTGGATTGATCCTCCTCTGGCATATAACGCCGCTGGCCGAGTTGACCGATCCGGAGACGCTGGCGGCACGCATCGGCGCGTGGCGCGGAGAACCATGGGCGGTCCCGGTGCTCTTGCTCGTCTTCGTCGTCGGCAGCCTGATTGCGTTCCCGGTCTCCGCACTGATCATCCTCACCGCGATGCTGCTAGGACCCTGGCAGGGATTCCTGTGCGCGCTGTTTGGCTCGATGGCCGGGGCCAGTGCCAGCTACGGTCTCGGTGCAATCCTCGGACGTCGTGTCGTCGATGATCTGCTGGGCAAGTTCCGGCATTCAGTGGACCGCTCACTACAGAACAACGGTATCGCCGCCGCGGCCCTGTTACGTGTCGTCCCGGTGGCGCCTTTTACCGTGGTCAACGTCCTGCTGGGGAGTTCCTCGCTGCGCTTTGGCGACTACATGATCGGCACGCTCATTGGCATGGGTCCCGGGATCGCGGTGATCTCATTTCTCGGCGACCGTCTCCGTGAGGCCTGGCGGCATCCCGACCCCGGCAATGTCGCGATGCTGGTGCTGGCCGTTCTGGTATGGGTCGCCTTCGCGATCGGGTTGCAAATCGCCGCCCGGCAGATCCGCAATGAAGATTGACCGGCCCGGCTCCTTGCGTGTGATGAGCTGGAATATCCATGGTTGCATCGATACCCGTGGTCGTTACAGGCCGGAGGACGTCGCCAGGATGCTGGAGCGAATGGATGCCGATATCCTCGCGTTGCAAGAAATCGACACGCGACAAGAGTCAGCCGGCGAAATCGACGTCCGCCGAATATTCGAGCGCCGGTTAGCCGCGCAATCGGTGTTCGCCACGACCATCACCGATGCCGCGGGCAGTTACGGCCATATGCTCCTGAGCCGGTTCCCGATCGATCAGGCAGACGTTCACTCGCTGCCGCAAGTAGACAAGGAACCGAGGAAGTTGATCCACGCCCGGGTCGTCACCGACCATGGCCCTGTGGACGCCTTTGCGACACATCTCGGATTCCGCCGACGTGAACAGGCCGTCCAGGTTGATGCGATGGCCTCCCTGACGGCGGATACCGAACATCCGGCGATCGTGTTCGGTGATCTCAACGAACGGTTCCGCCGGGGTGCTGTGTTCCGTGCTCTGCACCCACGCTTCCACTCGATCCACCGGCGTGCGACGTTTCCGTCTCGATGGCCGATCCTGCCGCTTGATCAGATCTGGTTCCGCGGCCTGCAGCTCGTCCACAGTCGGATCTGCCGCGAGACCGGGGAACTCTCCGATCATCTGCCGGTGATGGCCGACCTGAAACCCGAATAGCGCACAGAATTTAGGGGACAGTTTGCTTATCTGCTGGTGCATCGCTCGGGTCGGGAAATCTCACCTATCAAGTGAACTGTGCCCCGAATTGCACCAGCGGCCCTGGTCGCAAAAAAAGGGTCAGAGACGGTTCTCTTTTGAAGTGTAAAAGAGGTCGGAAAAATACGTCTCAGACCCCTTTTTTTCCTAAATCCGCCAGCGCACGAGCGCGGACGCTAGCGGACGGCCACGTCTTCGAGGGCGGTGTCGATGGCACGCAGCGTCGCGTCGCTCAAGCGGATCCCCGACGCGCCGACATTGTCGTCGAGTTGCCCGGGCCGGGTCGCACCGACTATGGCGCAGGCGACGTTCTTCTGCCGCAGGACCCACGCCAGCGCCAGCTGCGCCATCGAAACATCGGCTTCCGCGGCCACCGCGTGCAAGCGTGCCACCGCTTCGAGGACCGGCGCGGCGAGAGCTCCGTCCATGAAACCACTCATGACGTCGCTGCGGGCTCGTGAATCAGCCGGTAACGGTGCACCCGGTTGGTACTTCCCGGTGAGCACGCCCTGGCTCAGTGGCGACCAGACGATCTGTCCTATCCCGTTTGCCTCGCAGAGCGGGATAACGGCCGGCTCTATCACACGCCACAGCATCGAGTATTGTGGCTGGCTCGACACAAAACGGACGACACCCGGAATATCGAGCGCGGCCTGGATCTGTTCCGGCGTCCATTCACTAAAGCCCACGTAGCGTACCTTGCCGGAGTCCACGGCCCGGGTCAGCCCGTCCATGGTTTCTTCCAGCGGCGTATCGGGATCGTAGCGGTGGCACTGGTAAAGATCGACATAGTCCGTGCGCAGACGTCGCAGGGAGTCATCGAGTTGCTTTTCGATCTGTTTCCGGGACAGGCCCTTATCCGTCGCCGTCATCGGGAAGAACAGCTTCGTGGCCAGCACATAGCTGTCCCGGGGCCTGCCCTCGAGGACCTCTCCCAGCAGCGTCTCGGCGCCGCCGCGATTGTAGACATTGGCGGTGTCGATGAAGTTGATGCCGAGCTCGAACGCATGGTTGATGCAGGCAACGGCTGCATCACGTTCGACGCCCATGCCATAGGTGAGCCACGATCCCAGTGAGATCTCCGAGACCCGCAGCTCGCTGTCCCCGAGCTGGCGATAATCCATGCGTTACCCCCGCATTTGCGTCCGTCTAGATCGGGCGGATTATTTCACCATCAAAACCGAATAACGGCAGACAACGAAACAGGCTTACACGACGACCGGTGCCGATTTCCGGTTACGTACTTCTTGCTGCCACCGGCACCATACCGGATTAGTTTCATTCGGTCGCCGAGGCCCGGCCACGGATTAAACGGGCCGAGTTACAAAGCTTCCGCATACAACTGTCGCGCGGCGTCAAGCGTCAGCGGCACCGGGTTCCCGGGTGCGGTCGGGTCGATGAATGCCAGTTGGGCGTACTCGTCGATCCGCTCAGGTTGGGCGCCGAGCGCCTGCAGGTTCTCCGGGATCCGGAGTTCCTGGTTGAGTCCGACGATAAACGCGTGGAAGCCGTCGAAGCCGCCTTCGATGCCAAGATAGGCGGCCAGGCGCTCGATATGACTCTCGATCGCCGGCCGGTTAAAGCGCAGTACCACCGGTGCGAGGACCGCGTTGGTGGTGCCGTGGTGACAGTCGTGCAGCGCGCCTATGGCATGGGCGAGCGCATGGATCGCCCCCAGCCCTTTTTGGAAGGCCGTTGCACCCATGGTCGCGGCGCTCATCATGTGCGCGCGCGCCTCCAGGTCGTGCCCGTCGCGGAACGCCCTGGGGAGGAATTCCCTGACCAGGCGCATTCCTTCCAGCGCGATCCCCTGAGCCATCGGATGATAGGAAGGCGCGCAATAGGCTTCCAGGCAATGCACGAACGCGTCCATCCCCGTGCCCGCGGTCATCGCGGGCGGCAAGCCGATGGTCAGTTCCGGATCGCATATCACCACGCTCGGCATCATGCGGGGGTGAAAGATGATCTTTTTCTGGTGGGTACGGGTATTGGTGATGACGGCTGCTCTGCCCACCTCCGAGCCGGTCCCGGCCGTGGTGGGTATCGCGACCATCGGGGCGATGACCTCGGCGTTGGCCTGTGTCCAATTATCACCAACATCCTCGAAGCCCCAGACCGGCCGCGTCTGTCTGGCCATAAATGCGATCAGCTTGGCCAGATCCAGACCGGAACCGCCGCCCATTGCGATGATCCCGTCAAAGCGCCCCTCCCGGAAAAAACGCACACCGTTTTCCAGGTTCTGATCACGGGGGTTGGGATCCACGTCGCTAAAACTCGCACGGCCCAGACCGGCTCGATCCATGATCTCCAGCACCTGCTTCGCAACGGGCAGGTTGGCGAGGCCGCGATCGGTGACCAGCAGGGGCCGCTGCATGCCGGCTTGCGCACAGGCGTCGGCCAGCTCCGAGATACGGCCTTGCCCGAAGCGTATCTGTGTCGGGTAGTTCCAGTTGCCGACCAGCTTCATCACATTGCCTTCCTCAGATGATAGGATTTCGGCCGCGTCAGATTCCGGTAGCCGATCACCGACAGTGAGCCGCCGCGGCCGGTGTCCTTGCAGCCGGTCCAGCACAGCGCCGGATCGAGATAATCCGCCCGGTTCATAAACACGGTCCCGGTCTCGATCCTGGCGCCGACGGCGGCCGCCCGCTCGGCATCTGCCGTCCACAGCGAGGCGGTCAAACCGAAATTGCTGTCGTTCATCAGCGCGATGGCCTGTTCGTCATTGTCGACTTTCATGATCCCGACCAGCGGGCCAAAACTCTCATCTCGCATCACCCGCATGGTATGGGTCACGTTGGTCAGAATCTGCGGCGCAAGATACGTGCCGCCATCGTCCTCAGGAAACAGAGACGGGTCGACCATCTCTACGGCGCCGTCGGCGATCGCCTCATCCCGTTGCTTGCGGACCTCTTCGGCGAAACGCCGATGAGCCATGGGGCCGAGCGTCGTCAGCGGATCGAGCGGGTTGCCCAGCTTGTAGTCGGACACGATCGCCACCGCTTTTTCAACGAACGCATCGTAGAGCCCGGACGTGACATAGATCCGTTCGATGCCGCAGCAGCATTGGCCCGCGTTGTACATCGCGCCGTCGACCAGGGTCGCGACCGCTGCGTCGAGATCGGCATCCTCCATCACATAGCCGGGGTCCTTGCCGCCCAGCTCCAGGCCCAGCGGGGTAAACGTGCCGGCCGCGGCCCGCTCCATGGCCTGGCCGCCGCCGACCGAGCCGGTGAAATTGACAAAGCCGAACCTGCGCGCGGCGATCAGTGCCGAGGTCGTCTCGTGATCGAGGAACAGATTCATAAACACGTCCTCGGGGACGCCGGCCGCATGGAATGCTCGCGCCATCCGCTCGCCGACCAGCAGTGTCTGGCTGGCGTGCTTGAGCACGACGGTGTTACCGGCGATCAGCGCCGGCGCGATGGTATTGATCGCGGTCAGATAGGGGTAGTTCCACGGCGCCACGACCAGCACGACCCCATGTGGTTCCCAGGCGATCCTGCGCTCGAAGGCCGGGCTGTCCTCGATAAAGATCGGCTTGAGCGAGTCCGCGGCAATCTCCGCCATATACAAGGTGCGTTCCTGTACGCCGCCGAATTCTCCGCCATAGCGGATCGGGCGACCCATCATCCGTGCCAGTTCGGGCACGATCTCGTCGTTCATGGCGCCGATCCTGGCGACACCGGCTTTGACCAGCTCGATCCGCTGTGCCAGCGGCCGCGCCGCCCAATCGGTCTGCGCACGCTGGCATCGGGTCACCGCATCGTGAGCCGCTTGTCGCTTCATCGCTGGTCGTTCCGCAAAGACCTGGTTGTCGATCGGAGATATGCAACGGATCATGTTGCTCATTTTATTTATGCCCTCTCAAAACCGCGCGCCACTTCCCAATCCGTGACGTGCCGATCGTATTCTTCCTGCTCCCACATCGCCGCGCGATGGTAATGGTCGATGACCTCGTCGCCGAATGCGGCGCGCAGCATCTTGGAGCGTTTCATCGCGGTGGCCGCATCGCGCAGTGTCTCGGGGATGCCGCGAACCCTTCTTGCCGCGTAAGCGTCCCCGACAAACGGGTCCTCCAGCGGTAGTTCCTGATCGATGCCGTCCAGTCCCGCAGCGAGTAATGCCGCCAGCGCCAGATAGGGGTTCAGGTCCGAACCGCCCACCCGGCATTCGACCCGGATCGATTTCGTCTTTTCGCCGCAGATGCGGTAGCCGGCCGTGCGGTTGTCCAGGCTCCAGATGGCTTTGGTCGGGGCGAAAGTGCCGGCCTTGAAACGCTTGTAGGAGTTGACGCAGGGCGCCAGGAAATACGTAATCTCGCTGGCGTGGGTCAATAGACCGGCCAGATAGTGTTCCATGAGCCGGGACATGCCATGTCTGCCGTTGGGATCGAGGAATAAAGACGTTTTGCCATCGGTGCTCCACAGCGACTGATGGATATGCGACGAGCTCCCGGCTGCGTTGTCGTCCCACTTGGCCAGAAAGGTCACCGCGCGGCCCTTCGACCAGGCGATCTCCTTGCACGCGTTTTTGATGATGGCATGGCTGTCGGCCATGGTCAGCGCGTCGGCGTAGCGCACGTTGATCTCTTCCTGACCGGCGGATGCCTCGCCCTTGGAGTTCTCGACGGGAATGCCCGCGCCCTGCAATCCATTGCGGATCGCGCGCATCACATCCTCCTCCTTGGTGGTCTGGAAGATATGGTAATCCTCGTTGTAGGCGCTGATCGTCTGCATGTTGCGGTAGCCCGCGCTCTGCAGCGTCTCGTAGCTTTCCTTAAACAGAAAGAACTCAAGCTCCGTGGCCATCGCCGCCTTCATGCCGGCCTTGCCAAGCCGCGCGATCTGTTTTTTCAACACCGCGCGGGGCGAGTGCGGGACTTCCGTATGGTGGTGATCGAGCACGTCGCACAGCACCAGCGCCGTGCCTTCGAGCCAGGGAACCCGGCGTAGAGTGGCCAGATCTGGCTTCATCACATAGTCGCCGTATCCCGCCGCCCAGCTCGTCGCCTTGTATCCGGGGACGGTCTCCATCTCCATGTCGGTGGCCAGCAGGTAGTTGCAGCTGTGCGTTTCCTGCCACGCGCTGTCGAGAAAGAACTCGGCCTGACACCGTTTGCCCATCAGCCGGCCCTGCATATCCACCTGGACCGCCAGCACGGTGTCGATTGCACCGTCGCTGACCGCTTTTTTGAGTTCGTCTAAGGTCAACATCCCAGCCATCGTTACAACCTTGTTGATTATGGATTAGCGCACTGCAAGCCTCCCGGAACAGTTGTTCCGGGAGGTCTTTTAATCGAACGTGTTCAAGCCGTCCGGCCCCGCAGCGTTGGCGGCCGACGGCTCGAGCCCGCCGGTGTCTTCGTCTTAACCGTAACGGTAGGGCCGTCCGGCCTTGGCCATATCGGCGTTGTACTTCTTGAAGATGTTGACGACCTTTTTGGCCCTCGGACTGGTGGCGGCGATCTCGTCCCAGAACTTCTGCGCCTCCGCCTCGACCGTGGCCCATTCTTCGTCCGGGATCGAGGTGAGTTTCAGTTTGTCGCCATTCACACGCAGGTCCGCCTCGCCTCCCCAGTACCAGTACTGACGATAGTAGTTGGAGCTGTCCATACAGACCTTGAACAGTCCCTTGAGGTGATCCGGCAGTTCGTTCCAGCGGTCGGAGTTGGCGAAGTAGGAGCCGACCCAGGCGCCGGAGATGTTGTTGGTCAGGAAATAGTTGGTGACGTCCGCCCAGCCGACTGTGTAATCCTCGGTGATACCCGACCAGGCGATGCCGTCCAGCTCGCCGGTCTGCACCGCGACCTCGACGTCTTCCCACGGCAGGGTGACCGGGACCACGCCAAAGCGGGTCAGGAACTTGCCGGCCGTCGGGAACGTGAACACGCGCAGACCCTTCAGGTCCGCCAGGCTGGTGATCGGCTCGACGGTATTGAAGTGGCAGGGGTCCCATGCGCCGGCGCCGAGCCAGGTGACGCCTTCGACTTCGCCGTAGGCTTCCTCCCAGATCTCGTTCAAGCCGTACTGGTTGAACAGCACCGGCACATCGAGGCTGTAACGGCAGGCGAACGGGAAATAGCCGCCAAACACCGACACATCGACCGGCGCCGCGATGGAGTCGTCGTCGCTCTGTACCGCATCGATGGTGCCTTTCTGCATGGCGCGGAACAATTCGCTGGTCGGCACCAGCTGATCAGCGAAATAGAGTTCGATCACCATCTCGCCGTTGGCGATCTTGTTGAATGCATCGATCGAGGGCTTGATGACATGCTCGGCCAGCGCCGGGCCTGCGTAGGTTTGCAAACGCCACTTGATGGGTCCCTTCGCGGCGTGAACGTATGGTGCGCCGAGGGTGGCGGTACCGACGGCCCCGGCAGTTGCCAGACCGGCCTTCTTGATAAAATCGCGTCTTGTCGCCATGGTGTATCGCTCCATTATCCTGATTGCTCAACGTCGGGGCACGCCGACCGGCCATGCCTCGACACCCTTCCCACAAACCACAGGTCCTGTTGTTGTCCCGGTCCCTCCGGATGACTGACGGGATCCACCAGACAAGGCCTTTTCCGCTTATTTCCCGACTCACTTAGCGTAGTACATATTCGGCAGCCACATGGCGATTTCGGGGAAAATCATCACCATGGCCAACCCGAAGATCATCACCAGGACGAACGGGGTGATCGATCGGTAGATATCGCCCAGCGTGATCTCCGGCGGCGCCATCGCCCGCATCAGGAACAGGTTGTAGCCGAATGGCGGCGTCATATAGGCGATCTGACAGGTGATGGTGTAAAGCACGCCATACCAAACCAGATCGAAGCCCAACACCTTGACCAGCGGCACGTAGAGAGGCGCGACGATGACCAGCATCGCGGTATCGTCCAAAAACATGCCCATCAGCAGATAGGACAGCTGCATCAGGATCAGGATCTCCCATGGCCCGAGATCCAGCCGCTCGACAAACAGATACTCGATCGCCTTGACCGCACCCAGCCCGTCGAACACCGCGCCGAAACACAGCGCCGCCAGAATGATCCACATAAACATGCAGCTGACGGCCAGGGTCTTGCGGATAACGACCTCCATCACGTGCCGGTTCAGCCGTTTCTTGACCAGCGCCGCGATCGTCGCCGCGGTCGCGCCGACAGCGGAGCTCTCGACCAGGCTGGTGTAGCCCATCAGGAACAGCCCGGTCATGCTGAAGAAGATCAGCAAGGGCAGGATGCCGGCGCGCAGCAGACGGAATTTCTCGCCCCAGCTCACCCGGCGCTCTTCCTCCGGCAGCGCCGGACCGAGCTGGGGCTGGATTTTGCAGCGGATCACGATATAGATGACGAACAGACTGGCCATCATCAGACCCGGGAGAACACCGGCGAGCCAGAGCTGCCCGACCGGTTGGCGCGCGATCATGCCGTAGAGCACCAGCACCACGCTGGGCGGGACCAGGATCCCCAGCGAGCTGCCCGCCTGGATGACACCGGTCACCATTACCTTGTCATAGCCCCGGCGCAGCAGTTCCGGCAACGCGATGGTCGCTCCGAT
Organism: Gammaproteobacteria bacterium; assembly: GCA_049669065.1. Taxonomy (GTDB): domain Bacteria; phylum Pseudomonadota; class Gammaproteobacteria; order Steroidobacterales; family XN24; genus CAMYOC01. The sequence continues at coordinate 8,010 of JBATKC010000442.1, read as the reverse complement.
GGCCATCCCGGCCACACTCAGCCCGTTCATCGCCGAGATCACGACCATCAGACCGATGGTGCCGATCGCCAGGCCGCCGTTGAGCGGGCCCATCCAGACATGGAACATCTGGTAGAGATCATCCGCGATCTTCGATTCCGACAGCATGTAACCCATATAGATAAACAAGGGCAGGGTCAGCAGCGGATACCACTTCATCAGCTTCATCGCCGCGCTGAACGCCATTTCGGTGCCGCCGGGCCCCCACAGGAACAGCGCGGCGGTGGCGGCGACAAAACCGATGGCCCCGAATACCCGCTGACCCGTCAACAGCATCAGCATCATCGACGAGAACATCAGCAGTGCGATCATGTCATAGCCCATTGATCACACCTCGTCCCGGTTTGGTGCTGTCCGCAATGGCTGCCCATCGATGCTCCGACCCCGCGCGGCAGCCAGGTCGCGGAAGAAAAACGCGATCGCCTGCAGCAGCATCAGCAAGATGCCAAAAACCATCACGATCTTGATCGGAGCCATATACGGTGACCACGACGAATAGCTCGTCTCGCCATATTCCAGCGCGTACTCCGTGCTCGATATGCCACCGATCAGCAACAGCACCAGATAAGAGATCAGACAGACGGAAGTCAGCGTATCGGCGAAGGCCATCCTGGGCGGAGACCAGCGACCATAGAGCAGATCCATCCGGACATGCGCATGCAGCTGCATCGAATAGCCACCGCCGAGGATGTAGTAGGCGGCCATCAGGAACTGCGCGACCTCGAGCGTCCACACCGAGGGCAAAAAAAACGTCTTCGAAATCGAGGAATAAAGCAGCACCCCGAGCATCGCGAAGATCATGTACATCGCCATCCGGCCAAAGAACCGGTTTACGGCGTCCACATATCTGACGTAGGTGACGATGAAACTAGGCATGACTGGCCGCCTCTTTTTTCGGGCCCACTCTGGCCAGTGCGCCGGTCAGACAGCCTGCCAGGCATCGGGCCATCCAGGCCTGGGCCGTCGCGTCGCCGATCAGATCATTTTTGATCTCGATCATCACGTTCAACAGTCCGAGGGGCAGGGCCTGGGCACGCAGGGTGTGGGTGACGCCGTCCTCCGGTCCGTACGGGTCATTACGGCCGACCACCAGTCCGACGCTATCTCCGGCAATGGCCAGGATCGCGTCCGCGAACCGCGCATCCTCGTCGTGCACGATGCCCAACTCCACCGTCCGCACGCTGCCCTGGTAAACCGGCGTAAACGAATGAATGGTCACGAGAATCGGCGCGCGGCCGGCACTGATTCTGCTGGCAAGAATCGCGCGCAGGGTGTCGTGAAACGGCGCGTAAAAGCGTTGCCCCCGGTCCTGTCTCTGCTCGAGCGTCAGGTCGCGATTGCCGGGGATCTCATAGATCTCGCTTTTCACGGGAACCGCGTCCGCGGAGCCCAGAGGGCGGTTACAGTCATGGATCAGCCTGGACACCCGGGGCAGGATCAGAGGGGCGTCGAGCAGGCGGGCCAATTCCTCGGCGACTTCCCTCGCGCCAGGATCCCAGGCGATATGAGACTGCAACAGCGCCGGATCCAGCCCCAGATTGCCGAACTCAGCGGGGATCTGATTGGACGCGTGATCGCAGGCCAGCACGAACGGACCTGCCGCCCCCCGATTGATGACTTCGACCACGGCATGCCCGGACGCCATGTCTCCCCCCCAAATATGCGATACCCACTCTGACGCAGGGACTCGATGTCCCAACAGGGTTCTTCAGCGTAGCGTCCGAGTCAATAATTTTCTGCAACAACGGGCAGCCAGCCCCGACCAATGCGTGCGATCTCCATCTCACTCAGTCGCCGGACTCGTGGTCGTCAGATCTGCCGGTCCCCTTGATTTTGTTCTACTATCGCGTTTCCCGGGCAACAAGAAGAATAACCATGGCCACCACGCTGATCCTCGCCGACAGCCCGCGCGTACGTTATGCCACCGGCTCGGTCATGTACTTTGCCCAGGGCATTCCCTACGGCCTGATGAACATCGCGATCCCGGCCTGGCTGGCCAGCCAGGGCATCGGCGCTGGACAGATCGCGTCGTTTCTCGCCGTGCTGGCTTTGCCGTGGGCATTCAAGCTGTTATCTGGCCCGCTGATGGACCATTACGAGTTTCTGCCCATGGGACGGCGCCGGCCGTGGGTGCTGGCTGCACAATTCGGACTGACGTTGTCCTTCCTCGGTCTGATCTTTGTGGAGCGACCGGCCGACCAGATCGGCCTGCTGATGCTGATGGGTGTGCTGATCAACATCTTCGCTGCGACCCAGGACGTCGCGGTCGACGGCATGTCGATCGACCTGACGCCGGTCGAGGAACAGGGCCGGCTCAACGCGTTTATGGCCTTCGGCAAGTCCGTCGGCTGGGGTATTTCGTCTGCTGTTTCAGGGGTGTTGCTGGTCACCTTCGGGCTGGGCGTCACGGCGATGGTCGCGGCGGCTGTGACCGGAATCATCTTTCTGGGCTTTACGCTCACCCTCGAGCGCGAAGGCGAGCGCAGGCTGCCCTGGAGTGCCGGCCAGGCGGCGTTGGAGCATCGCCCCGGCAAGTCGATGTCGGCGTTGTTCAAAGGCCTCAACAAGGTCTTGTGGACGCGCGTCAGTGTGATCCTGATGCTGGTCATGTTCTTCGACGGCCTGGTTGGCGGCTATGGTCATGCGCTGATGCCGATCGCCGCGATCAAGCTGTTCGGGTTCACGCCACCGCAGTGGTCACAGCTGGTGGCCGTGATGGGTCTCGCTGGCGCCGCGGTGGCGCTCGCGCTCGGCCCGATGATCGACCGTTTTGGAGCCAAACGCATGCTGTTCTCGACCATCACGTTGGTCGCGCTGCATGCCTTCCTGCTCGCCGGGACACAGTCGCTGTGGACGGATACGCTGTATGTGAAGGTCATGTTGTCGATCTGGATCATGCTCGGGCCGGTGACCATGGTGTGCATGATCGCGCTCGCCATGGCCATCTGTGCCAGCGTCAACTCGGCGACGCAATTCGCGATCTATATGTCGATCGCAAATTTCGGTAGCTCCGCGGGCTCCAAGATCTACGGCATGGTCGCCGAACAGACCGCTTACCACCAGGCCTACATCCTGCTCGGCGTGCTGACCGTCGTCCTCATCGCCGCCTTGTCTTTCCATCGCCATCGTCACGCCCACCAAGGCACCGGGTCACGCAAGATCGCGCCCCGGTACACGGTGGGGATGGGGACCAGTGGCGCGGGCATGTACTGGTCCGGGGCGATGCGCTGTCCAAAGTGCCGCTCCGACATGGAGCAACTGGAGATCGACGGCACCGAGATCGATCGCTGTCTCAGCTGCCATGGACTCTGGTTCGACGCCGGCGAGCTGGAGAAACTGCGCGACAAGAAAATCGCGGCAGAGATCGACTTCGCGGATACAGCGCGAGGCAAGGACTACAACAGCATCGATCGCTACCGATGTCCGCGCTGTGGCGGCGCGATGGCCAGGATGATCGATCCGAAGCAGACGCACATCTGGTACGAGCAATGCGGAACCTGCCACGGCTCGTATTTTGATGCCGGTGAGTTTACCGACCTCACCACGGTGTCGATGTCGGACTTTTTCAAACGATTTACGACACCGGAGCGTAACTAAGGGGGCAGTTTGCCTAACTGCTCGTGCATAGCCCGGGTCGGTAAATCTCGGCTGTTAAGTGAACTGTGCGGCCCAATGCATCGGGATTGTGGTCAAGCGGTGCCCGATACCCGGACAATTTCCGGACCTGCCTGTCAGTCGGCATCCGGTGCTGGCACGACCAGTACCGGGAACCGCCGTCCCTGCATGACCGCTTCGCTGACGCTGCCCATCACTTTCCGGTAGAGGGCGCCGCGTCCGTGGGACCCCATGATGATCAGATTCGCGCCCCAGCGTTCCGCTTCGCGCAGCAAGGTCCGTCCCGCGTTGCCACGGATGAGCAGCGTATCGCAGTCGATGCCCGCCGCGATGAGCTCCGCTGCATGACGGTCGAGAAGCTCGCGTCGGTCGAGCAGCTCCTCCGGCACGGGATCCGAGATGACCTTGCGTTTGATCTGCTGACCCAGGGCATCGGGTGCCCGGGGCGCCACATTGACCAGCAGCACATCAGCGCCGATGCCGCCGGCGATCCTGATCGTCATGTCGAGGACCGCCCGACTGATCTCGGATCTGTCTACAGCCGCCAGTATGTTCATCGATCGAGTCCTTGTTGTGCGGATAAGGGTCAGGTGGAGAGAGATTCTATCCCGCCGGCGGGGGCAAGTCAGCGCAAGCCGTTGGTCGGCGAATCATCGCGGGAAAGCCAACGGCCCGGAAAACCCTGGTCAGATCGTATTAAGGGAGAGTCTACTTGTCTGCTCGCGTATCGCCCTGGTCGGGGAGTCTCGCCTACTAGGCGAAATGCCCCCCGGATTGCAGAACAGGTCGAGCAAAAAGACCTCACTCCAGACCCGCCTGCCTCAGCATGGCGTCGCGCCGTTCATCGATCTCCGGGCGCGCAACCCCGTACATGGCCTGGACCAGCGCGAGTGACAGCTCCGGTTGCGCGCGGCGCCCCTCGGCGATCGCGGTGCGCGCCTCGTCCATTTGCTCCAGTCCCACTGCGTTCATCGCCACGAAAACGTGACCAAGATAATAGTCAGGCAGCCCGACCAGCAATCTCCTGGCAGCGCGAAGCCCCGCCTCGTAGCGACCCTGCTGCCAGTAGGCTTGCGACATGTTGTCCAGCACGATCAACGCGTAGACGCCCTGTGGATCGAGCCGCTGCGTGCGGTGTGCTGCCGCGATGCAGTCGTCTAGGTCACCTGTCAGGAGCTGTGTCCAACTGAGCCAGCCCCATGCTTCCGGCATGCTCGGATTGAGCTCGACCGCGCGCTTGCTCGCATCCAGCCCGGCGTCCAGATCACCCGACATCGTATAAGCCCAGCCAAGCGCTGCCTGCGTCGCGGGATCACGCGGGTCGAGCGATGCTGCGTCGCGTGCGAGTTCCAGTGAGGCCGTCAAGGTTTCTTCGGGTGTCTCATTCCAGCCGAGCACGACTTCCCAGAGGTTGGCCAGCACCAACTGCGCCAGGGGCGTGGCGAACTGCGGGTCGCGCTCCGCCGCTTGTGCAAACAGCGCGCGCGCCGCGGCGAGATCCTCCCGCGAAAAGCGGTTGGCGTGCTGCATTCCCAGTTGGTAGAGACTCCAGGCCTCCAGGTTTCCGGTCCCGCGCTGCTGGGCGCGTGACGCCTCGGCGCGATTGAGGTCGCCGACCAGCGGTGCGGCGATCATGGCGCTGATCTCGTCCTGCAACGCGAACACATCATCAACCTCGCGATCGTAGGAATCCGCCCAGATGTGCTCGCCCGAGGACGCGTCAATCAATTGCGCTGTGACGCGGATGCGGTCGGCCTGTCGCCGGACACTGCCTTGCACGACATAGCGCGCACCGAGCGCCTCGCTCACCTGTTCAAGATCCACGTCGCCACCGCGAAACTGGAAGCTGGAGCTGCGGGCGATCACCGGGAACGCGCGCCAGTCAGACAGGCGCGTGATCAGGTCCTCGGCGAGACCCTCGGCGAAGAATGCCTGTTCCGGGTCCGCGGACAGATTGTCGAATGGCAGTACCGCAATGGCAGGCCGTTGGTCCAGCACCGCGACCGCCTCAACTGCCTGTGCAGGATCCGGCTGAGCAGAGGGCGGTGCGCTGCTACGGTTGAAATAGTCCATCGCGAACAACAGCACCGCCACCGCCACGAAACCGATGATCAGATAATTGAGTCGCCTGGAGGCGACATGACCCGCAGACGAAGATCGATCGATCTCGCTCTCGCGCTTCAGCCCCTCGGGCGTCAGCTCATAGACCCAGGCGAACACCGCGACGAACGGGAATCCGATGATCCCGATCCACACCACGACCGAGGGCAGCCAGTCTGGCAGGTTGAGCAACGGAGTGACGGTGCTGGTGACCTCGACGACCACCCAGCCGAGCGCCAGGTAAGCACTGCTTACCCTTACCACGTTGCGGCGTTTCAATTCGGCGAACAGCGACATGCGTTTACCGGTGCTGGCTATCGAGAATGCATCATCGCTGATCGGCCCGGGATTGAGAAGGAAAAGACGAAGAAGAAAAGGTGTCAGTATTATTTCTTCAAAAAAGGAACCCACCTGACACGTATTGCCGCGGAGCATTTGTTCCGGAGGGACGGCGTTCCGATCTCGTCCGTTTTGCATGAGGCGGACACTTCACCGTCGAGCCCCAGGGTGAACTATCCCCGAGTTTCGATGTATAACTTCTATATCGACGGGCCAACAATCGCAGGACCACGGTGCGCTACTTTTTTCGCCTCACTATTACATTGACCGGGGCGCTGGTTCTTTCCGGCCAGGTCGGCTGTGCGCTGACACCCGAGGCCGCCAGCGTTGATGCTCAGTCAGTGACGCCGGTATCTGGCGCGGCACTGGTGACCCACCCCGCCGGGATTTACGCCGATCCGGCCATTTCGTCAGCCTATCCAACGAACTATGTGGAGTTTCATGGGGCCGAGCCCGGCGCATTAGCCGATAACTTTGTGCCGGGTTACTCGAATACGTTCATCTCTGAAACGAAGGGCGGATACCCCGCCGGGTTGTTTGTCTCGGCCGACTATTACGACTGGGGCGGTTATCCGGTCTATTATCCTTACCCGTATACCCTCGTCTCTCGTCCCTTCGGCTATCAGCGGACCGGCACCGCCTACGGCAACTGGCCCCGCACCTACGGTTCCAACGGCGGCTATGGCAGCGGCGCGACCGCGAGTGACGCGACCTCCCACGGAGGCCGTAGCATTGTCACGAGCAAGGGGATCGACAGTACTGGCGGTGGTCGATCTAGAGGTCCCACAGGAATCGCTCCCGGCGAGGGCAGCGCCGCCTACCGACCTGCCGACGCCGGTCGGCAGGATCCATCAGGCGAGGTCTTCTCGAGCAAGGGCAGCGGTCAGACACCGAGTCCACACGCCGCCGGCCAATACCGTAGCAACCAGAGCGGCGGGACGTCTCGCAGCAGCGGCTACACCGGGACTCGCGGTCAGAGCTCGGATCAGGGCTATCGCAGCCGCGCTCGCCAGAGCGGGATGAGCGGCTCCTACCGTTCTGGCCGCGGGCGGGCGAGCTCACGCTGGAGGAGCCAGCGGCGCTAGCGGGCCAATCCCGTCAGAGATCCTCGTAGGGCATCTCGAAGGTATCCCCGTCCTCGATCCGGCCACTGTCCAGGCCGCGTTTGAACCAGCGCATGCGTTGTTGCGAGGTGCCGTGGGTAAACGCATGGGGCACCACGCGGCCCTGCGTGCGGGCCTGGATGGCGTCGTCGCCGATCTGGTTGGCGGCGCGCATGGCTTCTTCGATGTCGCCCCGATCGAGATAGCGCCGGTTGTGGTTGGCCCACAGGCCCGCCAGGTAGTCCGCCTGCAGCTCGAGCCGCACGGAATACTGATTGAAATCGGGACGCCCGCGCATGGCATTTACCTTGTCGGAAATGCCAAGCAGGTTCTGCACATGGTGGCCGATCTCGTGGGCGATCACATAGGCCTGGGCAAAATCACCCGGGGCATCGAACTGGCGGGCCAGGTCGTCGTAAAAGCCCAGATCGATATACACCTTGCGATCGGCGGGGCAGTAAAACGGACCCATACGGGCGTCACCCATGCCGCAGGCGGTCGGGTACCGGTCGCTGTAGATCACGAGCTCGGGCTGCTGGTATTGACGGCCGATGCGGCTGAATTCCTGTGTCCAGATGTCCTCGGTGTCGGCCAGCACCACCTTGACGAACGCCATCTGCTCCTGTTCTTCCGCCGTCGGCTGATACTCGACTTCGCGGACCTGGCCGCCGCCCGTAAGCATCGACGGGTCGAGCAGCCCCATCTGCCAGCCGATAAAGCCGACGCCGAGCAGCACCAGGATGCCCTTTATGCCGAAGGTCCGGACCACCAGATTTACCAGGGTATTGAGCCCGGCGCCGCGGCCGCCGCGGAC
>JBATKC010000441.1:0-11437 GCA_049669065.1 Gammaproteobacteria bacterium | reverse complement strand
CACCGCTTCCTCGCGCGCGAGCCGGCGCGCCATGGCCTTTGCGTCAGCGGTAGAAACGTGGAGGATCTCATCGGCAAGATCGTCTCTCCATAGCGGGGGCACGAAGCCAGGACCGACCCCCTCGATCTTGTGCGCACCGGGCGCACCGCCGCCGAGCACCGGCGACTCGGCGGGTTCGACCGCCGCAATCCGGATCCCCGGATTGAGTCGGCGCAGAACGCCGGCGACCCCGGTGATGCACTGCGCCGTTCCGACCGATTGGACGAATGCGTCGAGCTGTCGATCCGACTGGTCCCATAATTCTTCCGCCAGCGGTGCGTATCCGCCCGCGGCATCCGGATTGTTGAATTGATCTGCATAGAACACGCCCGGCAAGGCGCTGAGTTCCGCGGCCTTCGCGATCATCCGCTGGATCAATTCCCTGGTGGTCTTTCCACCGTCACTCGGTAGTTCGAGGACGGTCGCGCCGAGCGCGCGCATATGGTCGCGTTTCTCCCGGCTGAAGGCGTCCGACGTGACCACCGTGATCGAGTAGCCCATCGCGGCGCAGACAAACGCCAGCGAGGTGCCGGTGCTGCCACCGGTGTATTCGACCACCGTGCCGGAGGGCGTCAGGCGCCCCGACGACACAGCGCCGCGGACCACGGCCAGTGCCATACGGTCCTTCATGCTCCCGGTCGGGTTGTGGCTCTCCAGCTTGATCAGCACCCGGGCGCAGCCGGCGGGCACAACCCGCCGCAGTTCCACGACCGGTGTGGCCCCGATCGAGGGGAGGATGCCGGACTCGACTACCATCGGTGTAGCGGCATTTTCCTTGCGCCGGGAAGGGTCAGTCCTATCTTCTCGTCGACCTGCAAAACAGACCTGGCGCCCCCTGACTGCACGCCCTGGAAGATTGGTCCGCCTAGGCCTCGACCATGTCGTCTTCGAGACTCAAGACAAACGCCACCACCTCATCGCATTCCTGTTTGGGAACCTGCAAGGCTTCCATGGTCGCGCCAGCATGCTGGAGGAATACGGACCAGTCGCTTTCGCTGATCCGCATGCCCTCGTGAGACAATTTCATATCCCGCCCGGTGTAGTAGACCGGGCCGCCCGCATTGGCACACAGATAATCAATGAGCAGTTGTTTTTCCCGTGCTATGCCGTCGTCTCCCCGATGCTCCCAGAATCGACCCAATTGGCCGTCTCCGCGCAGACGGGGCAGGAGGTCGTCGGCGAAGGCGGTGATGCCGTCGTAACCACCAAGCCGATCATAAAGTGACTGTTGACTCATCGGTGCTCTCCCTCTTGTCATGAAGCGGCGTGACGCAACGGTGACTGGCTTTCCCCAGTCTAGTCGTTAAATCATATCCTTGTCGCGCACGGACCCGGCGCAGATTCTGGTGCAGCGCGATCAGCCGGTGCATGTAGAATGCCGGGATTGTCGGGCCCGGGGGAAGAAGGTGTTGATGTCACGTCAGATGAGCGTTGCCGCACTGCCGGCGATTGTCCTGTTCTTTCTTGCTGTGCCTGGTACCGAGCTTTTTGCCGCGAGCCCGGAGCCGAGCGTCGTGCTCGAAATCCCGGCCGGCGCGCAGGCAGGGCCGGATTTCGATGTCGAAGCCGCGACCCGCGCCTATACCGATCTGATCTCGACCGAAGAACGCGACAAATCCAATGCCTACAGCGAAGGCGGCTACTGGCTGCAACTCTGGGGCTTCCTGTACGGGCTGGGCGTGGCCTGGCTCCTGCTGGGCACACGGCTATCGGCCAGGATGCGCGACCTGAGCATCCGCATCACCCGCCGGTTGCCGCTGCAGACCGCGCTCTACGCAGTGCAGTATGTGGTCCTGACGACGCTGCTGGTGTTTCCATTGACGCTATACCAGGATTTTGTGCGTGAGCATCAATACGATTTCGCGACCCAGACACTTGGACCATGGCTCGGCGAACAGGGGATAGGACTGCTCGTCAACGTCATCCTCAGCGCAGTGGCGATGATGCTCGTCTACGCGGCGATCCGGCGGATGCCCAGGCGCTGGTGGATCGGCGGCGCGGTCGCGGCCATGGTCTTTTTTGTCGTCGTCAATACCATCGCGCCGGTGTATATCTCGCCGTTGTTCAACGATTATCAGACGCTGGATGCCGGCCCGACCCGTGACGGTATCCTGTCGATGGCCCACGCCAACGGTATCCCGGCCGACAACGTCTACTGGTTCGATGCTTCGCGCCAGACCACCCGGATAAGCGCCAACGTCAGCGGGCTGCTCGGCACCATGCGCGTGTCACTCAACGACAATCTGCTGCAAGAGACGTCGCCGGAGGAGATCGAGGCGGTGATGGCCCATGAGATGGGTCATTACGTGCTGAATCATGCCTGGGAGACGATCATCTACTTCTCGCTTCTGCTCGTCGGCGGATTCGGCTTTTTGAAATGGACCTTCGACAAGACCCTGGCACGCTGGGGTCAGCGGTGGGGCGTAAGCGGAGTATCGGATACCGCCGGCCTGCCGCTGTTGCTCGCGCTGTTCTCGGTCTACTTCTTCGTCATGACGCCGGTGACCAATGCGATTATCCGCAGCGGCGAGACCGAGGCCGATCTGTTCGCGCTCAACGCGTCGCGGCAGCCGGACGGGTTCGCGCGCGTGGCCATGCGCACCTCCGATTACCGCAAGATCGAACCCGGCCCGTTGGAGGAACTGATCTTCAACCACCACCCCAGCGGCCATACCCGCGTGCAGATGGCGATGCAGTGGAAGTCGCAGCACCTCGATGAGACCGCTCAGAAGGTGGTCAGAAATCCACTGTCTCCAGATTAGCGAAGGATGGTCTCGGATCCTTTGACGACGGGGAATCAGGCGAACGCTGCGTCGACCCGGGTGGCGAGGGCGGAGAGGGCGTCGGATACGCCGACCGGATACGGGATCCCGCCAGAGTGCAGGCCGCGCAGCGGTTCCGGCAGGCTGGCCAGCTGACGCGCGCAATATTCGCGACTCTGTAGCAGCGTCGGCGCTGCGCTCCGCCTCTCGCCGCCCCGCATCACCGGGTGCAGGAGCTTGTGTCCGGGAATCTCCTCGTCGAGCAGACCCAGCAAGTCGCCACTCAGTCTGCCCGCGCCGTCCAGTTGGCGGAACACCTGTTTGCGGCCGGGCCAGGTCGCCTTGCCTGACGAGCGTTTGCGGCGGGGCGTTCCCGCGTATTCCTGCAGCTTGTAGACGCAGTCCAGCGAGGGCGCGTCATCGGACACGTCGAGGTGGGTGCCGATGCCAAAGCCGTCTGCTGGCGTCTGCGCGCGCAGCAGTTCATCCAGCCGATATTCGTCGAGACTGCCGCTGAGAAAGATCTTCAGTTCGGCGCAGCCGCCCGCGTCGAGGATCTTCCGCACCTCCCGGCTGAGTTCGCCCAGGTCGCCGCTGTCGATGCGCACGCCGCGCAGCACGATGCCCTCGGTGGCCAGGCGCGACGCTAGTTCCACCACCCGGCGGGCCCCGCGCAAAGTGTCGTATGTGTCGATCAGCAGCACCGCATTGTCAGGATGACAGCGGGCGAAATTCTCGAAAGCGTCCTCCTCCCGATCGTGGGCCTGGACGAAGGAGTGGGCCATCGTGCCGACGGTAGGGATGCCGAAGCGCTGTTCCGCGAGTACCGTGGCGGTGGCGGCGAAACCTGCCAGATAGCTGGCCCGGGCAGCGGCCATCGCCGCCTCTGCACCATGGGCCCGGCGCATGCCGAAATCGACCAGCTGCTTGTCCGGTGCGGTGAGCACGCAGCGCGCGGCCTTGGACGCGACCAGGGTCTGCAGATGCAACAGATTCACCAGCCGGCTCTCCACCAGCTGGGCTTCGGGCATCGGTGCTATCACTCTCAGGATGGGCTCGTCGGCGAAGAACACCGTGCCCTCGGCCATCGCATCGACGTCCCCGGTGAAGCGCAGGTCGGCCAGCCGGTCGATGAGGTCCGGTTTGAACTTGCCGCTCGCCGCCAGCCAAGCGAGTTCTTCCTGATCGAAGCACAGGCCCTCGAGGAAGCTCAGCGTCTGTTCGAGCCCGGCCGCCACCAGGAAATTGCGCGTTTCCGGCAGCTGCCGGACGAAGAATTCGAACACGGCGGTGTCTTCGACACCGATCTGGAAGTAGGCTTCCAGCATGGTCAGCTGGTACAGATCCGTCAGCAGCGGGCTGCGTTGGGCATCGATCATGCCGGCGTCGCACCGGCATGACCGAGAGCGGAGATGCGCCCGGTCCGGGCGCCGGCAGCGGTCATAGCCCGGATAGCGTGCTGGCCGTCGTCCGGATCCACGTTGACGGCGCGGATTGCGTCGACGAGCAGGATGACCTCGAATCCCGCGGCGATCGCATCCAGCACCGTTGCCTTGACGCAGTAGTCCGTGGCCAGGCCACCCACGAACAAACGGTGTACCCCGTGGGCCCGCAGCCATTCGGCGAGACCGGTGCCGTCCAGCGCCGAGTAGGCGTCCCTATCAGGTCGCGTGGCTTTGCTGAAGACCTCGGCGTCGGCGGCTACATCGAGTGCCGCCGCGAACTGCGCTCCCGAAGTGTCGGCGACGCAATGCGGCGGCCATGGTCCCCCCCTGGCTTCGAACGAGCAATGTTCGGCGGGGTGCCAATCGCGAGAGTAAAACACCGGCCGGTCGCTCGCTCGGAATTCGGCGATGGCCCTGTTGAGCGGCTCGATGACCGCATCGCCCTCAGGCACGCCGAGCGCGCCGCCTGGCAGGAAGTCATTCTGAACGTCGACCACGATCAGCGCGTCGCGCTCTGATGGGGCAAGGGGGCTGGATTCGGGCATGAGCATCTCCGACTACGTGTCATCCCTAACTTAGCAGTTCAGTCACCGTCTGCTGGCGCGACCTACGGCGACCGTAGCGAGGGCCTGAGGGTTTTTCCCTATGGCACGGGTATCGTGCCGATCCGATGCTCAATATAAAGGGGGTCGTTGCCTCATGCTTGGCGCGTTGCCCTGGCCGGAGGCCGCCAATGCAGATATCGCCGGAGATCACCGTCCGCAATCCCGGTCACTCGGGCCCGATAGGACGCAATGAGGGGTGCCAGTGTTCACTTGTTTACTTGTTACGAATCCCTGGCGACGGATAAGAACAGCAGCACTAGCGATGATGTGCTGAATGCTATCCAATGTCATGAGAGGCTCCAGGCGCCGCGGTGCAGAAGATCATGCTGTAACCGCCCCCGATTTCCCTCAGGCAGCAATTAACGCCGCATCGTGTACGCATCGCGCTGGGCGTAGACATGCTGTTCCCACACGCGGCCGGCGCGCGCAGCATCGGGTACCGGTTTGCGGATGATCTTCAGGCAGTGCGCCATCTGTTGCTCGGTACTCGTGGGTTTGCCATAGAGATCCAACGCATAGCCAGACATGTCCCGCACCAGGCAGTCGAAGATCTGATCGACGAGATCGTCGTCAATCTCACACAGGCGCGCGTTCTCCAGGATCAATTGGGCGTAGACAATGGTCGCAAACAACTCGCCGCCGGTCAGCAGGAAATCGACATCCTTCATCTGTTCCGGGGTGGGTGGTGCGCCGGCCAACAGGTCGCGATAGGCCAGGGCCTGCTCACGGAAAATGGCGACGTTGGGCAGATCGAATCCGTCAAAAGCTGCCTGCCAGTCATTGAAGCGGATCTTGCTCAAGCCACCGGTTGGCCCCTGGTCGAACAGGAACGCATCGTCGGCCGCTTCGTTCCGGGTTGCGACGTCCGGGTAATCCGCATGATTGAAGAAGTAATTGGGCATGAACTTGACGATCAAGGCGATGTTGACGTGCACCGTGCCTTCCAGCTTGGGCAACGCGCGGATATCGACGGCCGCCTGGGTAAAGTACATATCCTTCTCGAAACCCTTGGCGGCGATCACGTCCCACATCAGGTTGATCACGTCCTCGCCCTGGGTCGTCACCTTCATCTTGGTCATCGGGTTGAACAACAGGTAGCGCCGGTCCTCAAGCGAAGCCGTGCGCATATAGTCGGCCGCCCGCAACGCAAACAGTTTCATCGCGACCAGCCGCACATAGGCATCGGTGAACAGTCGTCTGACATGGGGGAAATCGGTGACCGACATGTTGTAGAGCCGGCGGCCCGCTGCGTGTTGTATCGCCTCGTAAAAGGCATGGGTGCAGATCCCGATCGAGGCCCAGCCGAGATTGTATTTGCCGATGTTGACCGTGTTCAGGGCCGCATTCCACGCGTCTTTGCCGCGATGCAGGATCTCAGCGTCGGTGAGCGGATATTCCTTGAGCCGGAACTCGGAGACGTAGTTCTGACTGGCGACGACGTTCTTGACCAGCTCGTACCGCGGGTGATCGGATTCGGCGGCGAAAAACAGATACTCATCGCTGTCGGCAAACTTGCCAAAGGTCGAGACGATCGCGGCCTTGTTGCCATTGCCAATGTAGTACTTGCTGCCACTGGCGGTATAGCGCCCCTCGCCAGCCGGCGAGACGATCATGTCGGTGGAGTAGATGTCTGCGCCATGCGTCTTCTCGGACAGGCCGAACGCGAAGATCGCCCCCTGCTGCAGCAACTCAGCCGTGCGTGTTTTGATCGCTTCGTTGTCGCTCATCCAGATCGGCCCGAGACCCAACACGCTGACCTGCCACGCATACCAGTATGGCAAGCCGTAAAAGCCCAGGATCTCGGCGAACTCACAGATCCGCCACGTGTCCCAGCGCGAGTCCTTTGCGCCGCAGCCAGCCGGCGTCGATATAGTCGCGAAAACCTGTTCGCGGCCCACGAATTCGAGGAATTCCGCATACCACTCATGCGCGTAGTAGTCCCGTTGCAGCTGATCGTTGCCCCGGGTCTCGAAAAACTCGATGACTTTGCGCATCAGATCCCTGGATTTCTCATCCGGGTAGAAGCGGTCATGGTCGCTGGGGTTGAATAAGATCGTCGTGGCGCTGCGGGCCGGGCCAAAGTCAGCGTCGGGGCCAGCGGGGTTGGGAGATACCATGGTGAAGCTCCGGGCGGGGACAAAGCGGATCTAATGTCCAGAAAGTGTACAAGGTCGGTACGGCGGTCGCTATTGGCCCGCAACGGACACTGGTTTATGGCCGCTCCGGCGGGGGTCCTTGATTCATGTCATCGCCGGTTCCCGCCCCTCGTGCTATATCAATAGAGTCAGAGGGCGGAAGGCCCAGGATTCCGGGCGCGTTCTCGCGATACAGAATTGCTTTTCTCACCATTGACCCAACGGTAGTCATCACCATGGACGAAAAAACCCGTCAACCCTATGTCTTTTCATTCCAGGCCGGCGACGGCAAGAACAAACAGCTGTTAGGCGGCAAGGGCGCCAACCTGTGCGAGATGACCCAGATCGGGCTCAATGTGCCGCCGGGATTCGTCATCAGCACCGAGGCGTGTCTCGCGTTCCTGGATTCCACGGACGGTGAGCTGCCGGCGGGGCTGAGAGAGGGCGTCGCGGCCGAGATGAAGGCGCTGGAAGAGAAGACCGGTAAAGGATTCGGCGACGGCGACAACCCGCTGCTGGTCTCGGTACGTTCCGGATCCGCGCTTTCGATGCCCGGCATGATGGATACCATCCTCAACCTTGGAATCAACCAGGAGACGCTCAAAGGTCTGATCAAACAGACTGGCAACGAGCGCTTCTGCTATGACGCCTACCGGCGCTTTATCCAGCTGTTCGGCAAGGTTGCGATGGGGATCCCGGACGAGGAATTCGACCGGCCTTTCGAGGAGATCAAACAGCGGGCCGGTGTGAAGGCCGACGTAGGTCTGACTGCCGGGAATCTCAAAGAGATCAGCGAGCGTTTCCTTGCCGTGGTCCACGAACAGACCGGCAAGCCTTTCCCGGAGGACGTCAACGAGCTGCTCGAACTGGCCATCAAGGCGGTATTCAAGTCCTGGGGGGGTAAGCGGGCTGTCGATTACCGGCGCGAGTTCAACATCACGACGGCGATGGCCAACGGCACCGCGGTCAATATCGTCACCATGGTGTTCGGCAATATGGGTGACGACTGTGCCACCGGGGTCGGCTTCACCCGTAACCCGGGTACCGGCGAGAACGAGATGTTCGGTGAGTACCTGGTCAACGCACAAGGCGAGGACGTCGTGGCCGGCATCCGCACGCCGAAACCGGTCAAGGAGCTGGCCCGGGACATGCCGGAGATGTACCGGCAGCTGGTGGAGCTGCGCGACAAGCTGGAGTCCCACTATCGCGAAGTGCAGGACTACGAATACACCATCGAGAACGGCACGCTTTATTGTCTGCAGACCCGCAACGGCAAGATGAATGCCACCGCCATGGTGCGGACTTCGCTGGAGATGGCGGAAGCAGGGCTGCTGAGCCGGGAAGAGGCGCTGATGCGGATCGATCCCGAGTTGCTCGAGCAACTGCTGCATCCGCGGCTCGACCCGGCCTATGACGCAGAGCCCGTGGCCCAGGGCCTGCCCGCGTCCCCGGGCGCGGCGTCCGGCAAGATCGTGTTCGACGCTGATCGCGCCGAGTTGATGGGTCGAGCCGGGGAAAAGGTGTTGCTGGTACGCGAGGAGACCAAGCCGGAAGACATCCATGGCTTTTTCGCCGCCGAGGGCATCCTCACCAGCCGTGGCGGCAAGACCTCTCACGCGGCCGTGGTCGCCCGCGGCATGGGCAAGCCCTGTGTGGCCGGTGCCGAAGGCATCGAAGTCAGGACCGAAAACCGTCAGGCGAAGGTCGGCGATCATGTGCTGCACGAAGGTGACGTGATCACCATCGACGGTGGCAACGGCAACGTCTATCTGGGTCAGATCCCCACGGTGCCGCCGGAGTTTTCTGATGAGCTGAGGGCGCTGCTCGGTTGGGCCGACGAGATCGCGGAGATCCAGGTATTGTCCAATGCCGACACGCCGGAAGGCGCCGAAAAAGCCGCGGACTACGGTGCCATGGGGATCGGCTTGTGCCGCACCGAGCGGATGTTCAACGCTCCGGATCGACTGCCGCTGGTGGTGGAGATGATCCTGGCCAACACCACCGAGGAACGTCAGAAAGCGCTGGATCGGCTGTTGCCGGTGCAGCGCGAGGACTTCCGGGGGCTGTTGAAGAACATGGCCGGAAAACCGGTGACCATCCGCCTGCTCGATCCGCCGATCCACGAGTTCCTGCCCAGCGAGCGGCAGCTCGAACGGGAGCTGGAGCACCTGAAACAGCTACGCGCCACGGTCGAAGGCATGGAAGACCTGATGGGCGCCATGCAGATGCTCCGCGGCCAGGAGCAAGCGGCGTCACTCGCTGCCAGGGTGCCGCTGTCCGGCGAAGGAGTAGAGCTGATCGACGAGGCGATGGCGAAGAAGCGGCTGATGTTGGACAAAGTCCGCGAGCTGTTCGAGGTGAACCCGATGCTCGGTCACCGAGGCGTGCGTCTGGGAATCACCTATCCGGAGATCTATGCCATGCAGATCCGTGCGGTGCTGGAGGCGGCCGCAGATTGCCAGAGTGAAGGTCTCGACGTACATCCGGAGATCATGGTGCCACAGGTGTGTACCGCCCAGGAGCTGCGCCGGGTCAAGGTGATCGTCGATTCGATCCAGCAACAGGTGGAGGCCGAACGCCAGGTCAAGCTGGACTTCGAATTCGGCACGATGATCGAAGTGGTCCGCGCCTGCATGCGCGCCGGGAGACTGGCCGAGGTGGCGGAGTTCTTCTCTTTTGGCACCAACGATCTCACTCAGTCGACATTCTCGTTCTCACGGGAGGACGCCGAGAACAAATTCCTGCCGTTCTACAACGAGAACCAGATCCTGCAGGACAACCCGTTCGAGGTGCTGGACGTCAAGGGTGTCGGTCAGCTGATGAAGATCGCGGTGGAATGGGGGCGCAAGACGCGCCCGGATCTTAAGGTCGGCATCTGCGGTGAGCAGGCCGGCCATCCGGCATCGATCCGTTTCTGCAATGATATCGGGCTCACCTATGTCTCCTGCTCGCCGCCCCGGGTCCCGGTGGCCAGGCTGGCGGCCGCCCAGGCGAAATTGATGGAGCAGCGAGAGGAGGCCGGTCTGGCGGCGGTGAGTTCGATGTAACCGTCAGCAGTCACGGAAAACCGGGGTCGAACCGAGGTTCGACCCCGGTTTCTTCGTTCGCGGCATCAGAAACAAAGCCGCCTGAACATCGTGCCCGCGAAAGTCTGATTGCCTCACCTGGTACCTTCTTCCGCTGCAGGCCTGCCGTACAGGCATGAGTTGAAACGGGTAGACTGTTGCCCGATTTCGTCCATTCAGCTGCAAAAGAGGGCAACGACAATCCATGGCCTATGTGAAACTGATTGTCGCGGCTTTGCTGGCGAGTCTGCTGTGGGCCGGTCTGTCTGTTTATGGTGGACTGAGCGGCTGGTGGCTGGAGCCGGTCGCGTCACGCGGCGATACGCGGCAGTTCATGGATGCGGCTACCAAGATGATCGACCAGGCCAGCCCCGGCAGCGTGGCGCTGGTCCTGATCGAGGACGGCGCCGTATTCGATGAGTACTACAAGTCGGCCACGGACGATGTAGGCGCGGATACCCTTTTCGCCACCGCCTCATTTAGCAAATGGCCCACAGCCTATGGCGTGATGTTGCTGGTCCAGCAGGGCAAGCTCGAGCTGGATGCGCCGGTCTCCCGTTATCTCAAGCGCTGGCAGCTGCCGGAGAGTGAGTTCGACAATGAGGCCGTGACCGTGCGGCGATTGTTGTCCCATACCGCGGGTCTGGTCGACGGCCTGGGTTTCGGGGACTACGAAGCGGACGAGGCCGTGCCCAGCGTCGAAGAGTCTCTGACCCAGCCTCGCGGGTCCGACGACGGTGACGTGCGGATCATCGTTGGTCGTGAACCCGGATCGGAGTGGGACTACTCCGGCGGCGGCTACCTTATCCTGGAGCTCATGGTCGAAGAGGTCACGGGTCTCGGCTTCGACGACTACATGCAGCAGGCGGTGTTCGAGCCACTCGGTATGACGCGCGCTAACTATGACTATCTCGGCGCCCAGGACAACATCGCAGGCTCCTATGACAGCCAGGGCGAGCCTGCTCCGATTTACCAGTACGCCGCCAAAGGCGCGACCGGTCTGGCCGCCACGGCGACTGATCTGATCCGGTTCGCCCAGGCCCAACTCGGTGAGCCGGCACCGCTCAGCGCGGAGAGTATCCGCGCCATGCGCGAAGCTCACGGCCATGAAATGTGGCTGGCGATCTGGGGACTGGGCACCATGCTGTACTCGCCGACCGGCACCGGTGATTATGTCTTCGGTCATGACGGCGCCAACGATCCGTCGATCAATAGCAGCGTCCGGGTCAACCCGGCCAGCGGCGACGCCATCGTCGCGTTGTCCACGGGGCCGGCCTATCTGGCCTCGAGAATCGCCTACCAGTGGGGCCTCTGGCAGACCGGGTACCCGGACTTTCTACAGGCCAACCTGGCCATCGATAGTGCGAAACGTCCCATGCTGTACGG